>DHSK01000049.1:3876-4093 GCA_002408445.1 Syntrophomonas sp. UBA5288 | reverse complement strand
CGCACTATGGAAATAATAACCTGCGGCGATGGAAGAACCCGTCCGGAATTCTTTGATCCCCGGGTATTGAATGCCTTCATCAGGCTTGCTCCGCAATTCGATCAGATTTTCCGCGCCAACCAGGATTAACTCTCCAATTTGATTTTCTTTTCTAATTTTATCATTATGGGAGTTCTGCATAATTCAAGAATTCAACATGTCATTGCTATGAATAACG
>DHSK01000049.1:0-3716 GCA_002408445.1 Syntrophomonas sp. UBA5288 | reverse complement strand
GTCATCCTGAACGTAGTGAAGGATCTTCCATTTCGGAGATTGCAAGATCCTTCACTACGTTCAGGATGACATACTATTCGTTTATCGTGGTGCGACCACGTGATAATTCTGAGCGTTAGCGAAGAATCTTAAGATCCTTCGGCTTTGCCTCAGGATGACATTCATAAAATAACCTGATTATTTGTAGAAAAAGTTAATTATGCAAAACTCTCATTATATCTGGCCGGTGCGGCCGTTTGGAATAATTTGATCGGATGAACAGCCTATAATGAACCAGGGTTGTCAGAAAAACGGTTCTTTTGACACCCCTGGCTCATTGTTGTTCTTTAATCGTGGCGCAGGGCTTCGATAGGATCAAGATTGGAGGCTTTGCTGGCCGGCAGCAGGCCGAAAATAATCCCGATACCGGCCGAAAAGGCAAAAGCCAGTAAAATAGTGGCCCAGGATACAAGCGGGGGCCATTTGGCCAGTTTGGCAATGAGATAAGCTCCTCCTACTCCCAGAATCATTCCGATAATTCCGCCGATGACACATAACATGACGGCTTCTATCAAAAACTGGGTCATAATATCACGTCTTCTGGCCCCAAGCGCCATCCGCAAACCTATTTCACGGGTACGTTCGGTAACGGAGACCAGCATTATATTCATAACTCCGATGCCGCCCACCAGCAGTGATATTCCGGCAATGGCACCTATGATTAAGGTTAAGACCGAGGTGACTTTGGAGGCCATCTCCATCTGCTGGGCCAGAGTTTCCCCGGCGTACAAATCTTTGGCCCGATGGCGCCTTTCCAATATCTTTATGGTCTGGTCCATGGCGGTTTCCACTTCAGCCCCATTATAGGTACTGCCTTGCAGAGAGTCTATAACTCCGTCCGGATACATATCCAGCCATGCTCTTATAGGAATATAGAGATATTTCGATTCCCCCATTAAGAAGGAACCTTTGTCTTTGATTACTCCGCAGATGGCGAATGAATTGCCATTTACCACCACCCGCTCACCCAATACATCTTTACGTCCAAACAGTTCTTCAGCCAGGGCTTCATCTATGGCCGCCACCCGGCGGCTTTCATCGGATTTGGAAAAAAAACGGCCTTCCAGCATTTCCAGGCTTTGCAGGAAAGCATGATCGCCTTCGGTCCCTGTTATCCGGGCTGATTTGGTCTTTTTACCTCCGCGAATGCTTTCATAACTGCCGGCATATGCGGCCATATATTTTATCTGCGGCACCTGTTCCTTGATTTTCCGGACATCCTCCAGCGCAAATTCCTTGCCGGTAGTAGGTTCGTCCTTTCTCCAATCAGGATAGACCGCAAAAAGATTGCTTCCGATCTTCTCCATCTCCTGCATCAGGGTGGCCTTTCCCCCCTGACCGATAGCAACGATAGCTATGACTGCGGCAATACCGATAACGATACCGACCGTGGTCAGGATGGAGCGCATCATATTGGAGCGGATCGATTCCAGCGCTACCCGGATACTTTCTAAAAAATTCATACTATCCCTCCCTTTCCGTTGCCAGGCGGGCGGAGGCGAGAATTTCTTCTTTTTCCAGATGCCCGTCCCGGAAATGAAGGATGCGCTGGCTATGCAAAGCGATATCACGTTCATGGGTTACCACCACTATAGTAGCACCATCCTGATGCAGCTGGTCAAATATAGCCATGATTTCTTCACTGGTTTTACTGTCCAGATTTCCGGTCGGTTCATCGGCCAGTAAAACCGGGGGCCGGTTGACTAAAGCCCGGGCAATGGCAACGCGCTGGTTCTGCCCGCCCGACATTTCATTGGGCCGGTGGTCGGCGCGTTGGCTCATCCCTACTTTTCCCAGCGCTTCCCGGGCGCGTTCCTGCCTTTCCTGCGCCGGTACACCCGCATACAGCATGGGTATTTCTACATTGCGCAGGGCTGTCATGCGCGGCAGCAGATTAAAGTTCTGAAATACAAAGCCTATTTTTTGATTGCGAATTAAGGCCAGTTCATCCTTATTAAGGGTGCTGACTTCCTCTCCGTCCAGCCAATAAGAACCAGCGGTAGGTGTATCCAGACAGCCCAACAGGTTCATGAAGGTTGATTTACCTGAGCCGGAAGGCCCCATAACCGCGACATATTCGCCGGGTAAAACATGGATATTGATTTCCTGCAGAGCATAAACCGGGTTTTTATCCGGGCGGTAAGTTTTGCTTAAATCTGAAACCCGAATCATAGTGTACCACCCTTCGTTGCCTGGGGTAGCCCTTGGGCAGGGCTTACTGCCTGTCCCTCTTTTAAACTGCCGGGTGGATTCAGGATGATATCGTCCCCGGCCTTGATACCCTGTATTACTTCGGCATAAAGGTCCCCCATTATCCCGGTTTTTATCTTAACCTGTTTCGCTTTGCCATTTTCAATTTTCCAGACCAGATTGCCGTTATCCTGTTCCACAATAGCCTCATAGGCCAGGGTAAGACGTTTTTGGGCTTTTACGGTAGTAATCTTCATATCTACCGTAAATCCGGGCAACAATCCGGTATCTTTGGAATCGATTCCTATTTTGACCGGTACTTCAATCTGTTGAGAATCGCCTTTCTTGGTTATTACCGCAGCCATCGCCACTTGTTCAACCGTACCCTGGAATTTCTTATCCGGCAAGGCAGTGGATTCGATTTCCACCTTTTGTCCGGCCTGGATGCGAGTAGCATCAGCTTCGCTGATACCGACCTCAACCTCCAGATTATCCGGATTGCCGATAACCATTAAGCATTTATCTGAACCGGCCAGCTCTCCCGCGCTGCAATCTATCGACATTACCACTCCATCGAACTGAGCCGGCACTACATAATGTTTCAGATTCTCCTGGGCTATGCTGACTGCAGTCCCGGCACTATGCGATTTGGCCTCCAGAGAATGGCGTTCTGATGACTGCGGCCCGTTCTTAAGCAATTCATAATCACGCTGGGCTTTTAGATAAAGAGCTTCATCACCGGCCAGTTGTTTACGGGACTTTTCCAGTTCCTGCAGTGAGACTGCACCGGCATTATACAATTGCTCGGTACGTTCAAGGTTTTTCTTGCTATCAAGATAAGTTAACTCGGCACTTTGATATTCAGAACGGGCGACAGCCACATCCTGTTTCGAAGGAGCCAGAGCTTTATCATAGGCTGCCTGTTGTTCCGCCTGGGTGGCCAGGGCTTGGTCCACTGCCAGAATTTCATTGTCACATTCCATTTCCAGAACGATTTGTCCCTTTTTAACCTTGTCGCCTACCTTAACCGGGACATTTTTGACCATACGCGGGCTGGATGCGTAGATTTCCTGCTTTTCCATCAGCTGTACTTTACCGCTGGCCAGGACAGTTTCACCCATCTTTTGCTGCCGGGCATGGGTCACCTGAACCGGAGTCCCGGTTTCATTGCGGTTTTTAAGTATATTGAAAACTATTAAGCCTAATATTATTATGATTATTCCCGCCGCAATCAGAGTTTTTTTACCACCGGGGAGTTTTGTGATCAATTTCTGCATTATAAACCTCCTGCTTTGTCTTCATTGAAACTTTAAGAGCCTCCATGTAATATAACGTGCGGAATTGCTCAAACCCTGCATAATTTTTAGATATTTTTATGATAAAGCGGGCATACGGCTGGCTATAATGACAGCATAGACCGCCCAAAGGATAAAAAGATAACAAGCGGTGGAACGCACCGGCTTACGCATAAGTAGGCTTCCCCCCAG
>DHSK01000138.1:25404-25723 GCA_002408445.1 Syntrophomonas sp. UBA5288 | reverse complement strand
GGCTCAAGTGGTCTAACCATATAGATAAAAGGACGTTTCTTTGCAGGAGAAACGTCCTTGTTTTATTTCTGCCTTGACTTTTGCCCCAAACGGCAGTTTATACTTATATAACTGTCCAATCTTCGCAGTACACAACATTTATTAGGGCGGTATCCTATGAAGGAGATTATGCCGGGTTGGGGTGTTAAGAACGCTTGCACCCCGGACTTACATTAATATAGCGCGAATATTGTAGCTGCATTGAGTATTTTTCTCAACTAAGTTATGGGCGAACCATATAGAGTCGCCTTTACCGGTGCTGCGCTAACCTTAACACCCC
>DHSK01000138.1:0-25264 GCA_002408445.1 Syntrophomonas sp. UBA5288 | reverse complement strand
ACACCCCACCCCTGCAATTGTTGCTAGTCTTATGCTAAGAAAATGCCTCCTTCAGGGTATTTAGGGTAGGACTCAGCGTCATTCATAATATTCACCCTACGGGCACTACTTATGCTCCCGATGGTCGCTATTAAGGTTGGAGTGTCTTCAGCGTCTAATTTTAGTATTAAATTTCAATATGCTTGGGAGGGAACAATGATGATAATTCGAGATGCGGCAAGAGAAGATTTGGAAGCCATCACGGCTATATTTAATTCCACTATAGCCGGTCGAATGGTTACTGCCAATAGCAGTGAAGTAAGTGTCGAAAGCCGTATACCCTGGTTCGAGGCTCACCTGCCGGGGAAAATGCCGTTGTGGGTGGCGGAGGAGAAGGAGATAGCAGGCTGGCTGGGATTCCAGCCCTTTAACAGCAGACCGGCTTATCATGCCACAGTGGAGATAAGTTTGTATATTGCCAAGTCGTATCGTAGGAGTGGGGTGGGGACAAGAATGTTTGAATATGCTGTGAGTCAGTGTCCTCAATTGCATATAAAGACTTTGGTAGGCTTGATTTTTGCACACAATGAGCCCAGTATCAGCCTGGTGGAAAAGCTGGGTTTTAAACGCTGGGGCCTGCTTCCGGGAGTGGCCGAATTGGATGAGGTGGAACGGGACCTGGCCATCTATGGCTTTAGGGTGTGACAGCAAAAGCAAGGATAGTCGGCAGTAGCGGCAGTATCATATGCCAGCCTGCCAGCAGCAGGTATATCAAGGCTACAATATATGTACCCCGGATGGCCAACTTAATATCCATTCGCGCAGCCAGCAGCATCAAGCCGGCAAACAATAGGACCATCAAGGTCTTGAAGCCGACTGCCAGGGCAGGATTTATGAGCATCAACTGATAAAGGAGAGGATTGGCTTCGGTTGCCTCGCCTGCCACCGTGCACCAGTACAGGGTAGAAACCATGTCATAGATATTTAAAACGATGACAAGGGCCAGTCCGCGGTAGAAAGTTTTAAACTGTCGTGACTTTTCCAACTTAAGTTAACTCCCGTTAAACAAATCTGTTAATCAGGAGTCTTCCCCGCTGGTAAAGCTTATTATACGGTCATTTTATGAATACACTCTGAAAAGCCAGCATGAAACCGGCCACAATGGCATAGCCCAGAACGGCCATAAAAGTGCCGCCAATTAATGCCTGCATAAAATCTTTGCGTGTAAATCCGCTAAACATTATTATCACCTGCGCTATAATGATATCGGAACACGTGTTCTAATATCATTATAGATGCAAACAATCGTTCTGTAAAGCAAATTCAAACTCTTTACAGCGATACAAACATAAGGATAAATAACACTGTCGCCCTGTAGGCCGGCATAGGCGGTAAGGGAGTTGGCGGTCCGGCAATGTACAGCATACTAGTTGGTGAGGTTATTCCAGTGCTCGTTGATTTCACCCAACTCACTCAGGGCGTTGCCCTGGTCTTTGGCTTTGACGGAACCGTTGAGCCGGCCCAAGTTTATTTTAATATTGTCGATGGCATCCTTTTCGGCGTGCAGTTGGATGCCGGGAATAATCTTTTTCCAGGTTTGTTCGAGCTTATTCAGATCACCGCTGGCGGTCTCCCAGTGGGAGGCCAATATATCTTTTTTCAATGTTTCTATTTGCCGGGGAAAGTTTTCTCTGACCGGTTGGGGAGTAAAATAGAAATATAAGCCTTGCATTACAGCTATAAACAGGGCAAGTACGATAATAGGAATAAGATACCACTTTGCCTTTTTCATATTGCCAGACTCCTTGTAACAAACTTCATGGGTTTACACGATCCGATCCCGATATGAATCAACATAGAGTTTTTTATCTCCGTCTACCGTGGCTAAAAAGACTTCGGAGGGCCGAAGATTTAAACGGTTTAATTCGGAATCTAACCATAAACGGTCCACTTTGGCTTTTTCCAGATTGCTTTCTATAATGACGCCGTCATATATAAGTTCAGTGCTCAAGCTGTTAGCCTGGGGGTCAATGTTCATATCCCGGGGTGTAACGGGCAGGAATTCGGGCTTAAGCAGGACCGAGACTTTTCCGTTGGTTTCTACCACGGCAAAGCCAATCTGATTGAGGTCAAATATTCCTTTATCCCGCAGCTGTCCTAACAGGTCCGACGTGGTATATCTGATGCTGCTTAAAGCATCTTCCATTATCTGCCCGTTCATGATTACAACGGTGGGCTCGCTTACCAAATAGTTGAAGGCTTGCCGCCATTTTATTGAAACCAATTGCAGCAAAAACACGGCTGCGGTCCAGGTCAGCAAGCCCACCCAGTGAGGCCAGGCCCGGCTGCTCAGGTCGACCGACAGGCTGGCAGCAATGGAGCCGATCGTAATACCCAGCACATAATCAAAAAAGGTAAGCTGGCTTATTTGCTGGCGCCCCAGAACCCGTGCGAAAATCAGCAAAGTAAAGAATCCTATTATACTCCTGACTACGACTACCAGCCCTTCATTCACGCAACAACCCCCATAATACTGGTTTGAGCTTATTATTACTCTCTTCTCCAGTAAAAATGCAATCTATAATAATATCGAAGCAAAGGGACTGTATTTGTGTTAAGGGGTATAATAAAATATACTAAAAAATGCATGGCCGCAAGAACGACTCCCGTTGCTTAAGCAAGGGTACCAAAGGAGTGGCTTTGCCCCCTACCTTCGGCTATTTAAGATAAGGGGACATACCTCAACGGGGAATAGCCTATCAAGCCCAGGCGTTAGAAAGGCCTCAGAGCGGGGAGCTTATAAATATTATCCGCATCGGCCTGTTGCCTCAGGACCTGGCTATTATGAAAAATCTGCGCCGGTTTAATTGGCGTTTAATCGGGAGGGCTGTCAATGTCGTCTTCATCTACCCAGGAAAAAACAGCTTTGATAGTTGTAGCAACTACATCTTTTCTTACCCCTTTTATGGGTAGTTCTATCAATCTGGCGATCCCGTCCATCGGTCAGGAGTTTTCCAGCAGTGCTCTCCACCTGGGCTGGATCGTTACCAGTTATCTGTTGGCTTCGGCCGCTTTTCTGCTGCCGCTGGGACGGCTGGCCGATATCATAGGACGCAAGAAAATATATGTAAGTGGCATCTTTGCCTTTGCTCTGTTCACATTTTTATGCAGTCTATCCCATTCCATCAACCAGTTAATTGTATTTCGAGTACTGCAGGGCCTGGCCAGTGCCATGATTTTTGCCACCGGTATGGCCATCCTTACTTCCGTCTATGCACCGCAGAAAAGAGGCAAAGCTATGGGACTGACCATTGCCGGAACTTATCTGGGGCTGTCTCTGGGACCGGTTCTGGGCGGGATGCTTAATCATCAGCTCGGCTGGCGCAGCATTTTCTATTTTACTTTTGCTTTAAGTATTTATGCCGCATTGCTGGCGGCATGGCGGTTAGAAGAAGAGCATAGCGGAGTTGAAGGGGAAAAATTTGATGTGCCAGGCAGTATATTATATACGGCCGGTCTGGTTACGTTCCTTTACGGACTTTCTTCGGCCTCAACCTCCAATGCGGCCAAGTATGTAGGATTATTGGGTTTGGCTTTAATTGTCCTGTTTGTCAGGTATGAATCAAAAGCCAGATCTCCCCTGATAAAAATTGACCTGTTTATACACAACACCGCTTTTGCCTTTTCCAATCTGGCGGCGATGATTAACTACAGCGCCACCTTTGCGGTAGGTTTCCTGATTTCGCTTTATCTCCAGGTGGCTCTCGGCTATACTTCGCAGACGGCAGGGCTTATCATGCTTTCGCAGCCGGTCTTGATGACGCTGCTGTCACCGCTGGCGGGTACTTTATCCGACCGGGTAGAACCACGTATTGTGGCTACCTGGGGCATGGGTCTTACTACGCTGGGATTGTTCTTATTCATTTTCCTGGGCCGGTCTACCCCGGTGGCTTTGATCATTGCCGATCTGGCTTTGCTGGGACTGGGTTTTGCACTCTTTTCTTCCCCCAACAACAACGCGGTAATGGGTTCGGTTTCACCCCCGCTGTACGGAGTAGCCTCATCTGCTCTGGGCACTATGCGCCTGGTCGGACAGGCAATGAGTATGGCGATCGTGACACTGGTTATGTCACTTATCATGGGGAGTGCCAGTTTACAGGCCAGTGCCCCGTTGCTGCTTCAAGCTTCCCGTATTACCTTCATCATTTTTACCATTACTTGCTTTGTCGGGATATTTGCCTCTTTAAACCGTGGCAACATAAACCGGCCCGTACGGCAGGAGGTCTGAAACAGCACACCAGCTTCCCGGCACCTTTGTTTCCTTGAGAAATTTGTGTTAAAGTAAAATGTAATTTTTTTATATAGAGAGGATAACGTATCTTGGCAACAATATATGATGATATTAAAGCTCAGGTGGAAAAAAGACGTACATTTGCAATTATTTCGCATCCTGATGCCGGTAAAACTACCTTAACTGAAAAATTGCTTCTCTTTGGCGGGGCTATCCGCATGGCCGGAGAAGTCAAGGGCCGCAAAGCCAATAAATATGCTACCTCCGACTGGATGCAGATTGAGAAGGAACGCGGCATATCTGTAACATCTAGTGCCATGCAGTTCAACTATAATAATCACCATATTAATATATTGGATACGCCGGGCCATCAGGACTTCAGTGAAGACACTTATCGCACCCTGACGGCCGCCGACAGCGCGGTCATGCTGCTTGATGCCGCCAAAGGGGTCGAGGCTCAGACCATCAAATTATTCAAAGTGTGCAGCAAACGCGGTATTCCTATATTTACTTTCATTAATAAAATGGACCGTTACGGCAAAGAACCGCTTGACCTGCTGGAGGAACTGGAGCGGGTCCTGGGGATTCGTTCCTGCCCCATGAATTGGCCCATCGGGATGGGGGATGAATTCTGCGGTATTTATGACCGTAAAAATAACCGTATCGAACGTTACCGGCAGGATGGACAGCGGGAATTTATTTATCCGGGTGAACGGGGAGTCGAAGACCCGGTTATCCGCGATTTTATCGGTGATGCTCTTCATGCCAAACTTTGCGAAGATATCGCCCTTTTAGATATCGCCGGGGACCCCTTTGATGAAGAAAAAATCCAGGAGGGAAAACTGACCCCGGTGTTTTTCGGCAGTGCCATCAGTAAATTCGGGGTGCAGACTTTTCTGAACGAATTCCTGGAATTGGCCCCGCCCCCGCATGCTCATAACAGCAGCATGGGCCTGATCGATCCCATCACCACACCCTTTACCGGCTTTGTGTTTAAGATTCAAGCCAACATGAACCCGGCCCACCGCGACCGGATAGCTTTTTTGCGTGTTTGTTCGGGTAAATTTGAACGGGGAATGGCCGTAAACCATGTACGCAGCGGCAAAAAGATAAAACTGGCCCAGCCCCAGCAGTTTCTGGCGCAGGACCGGGACATTGTGGAAGTGGCCTATCCCGGTGATATCATTGGCCTGCATGACCCCGGCACTTTTCGGATCGGAGATACGCTGTGCGCGGAGAACAGCTTTGAATTCGAAAGCCTGCCCCAATTTTCTCCGGAGCATTTCGCCCGGGCTATTAACCTTAACGCCATGAAATACAAACAGTTTCAAAAAGGGGTGACCCAGTTGGTGGAAGAAGGTACCATTCAGGTATTTCGCATTGCCAACCGGACCGAAGATTTGATTCTGGGCGTGGTGGGGCAGCTGCAGTTTGAAGTATTCAGCTTCCGGCTCAAAGCCGAGTATGGGGCCGAGATAAAACTGGAACCTCTGCCTTATCAGCTGGCCCGGTGGATAAAAGGAGATATGGAGGTTGACCCCAACCGGTTTACCAACCTCAGCAGTCTGTGTGTTCACGACCAGGATGGGAAGCCGGTAGTTCTCTGTGATAACGAGTTCTCGCTCGACTGGCTCCAGCGGCAAAATCCGGCGCTGGTCTTCTCAGAGATCAGTTAAGAAATTAGACGCTGAAGACACTGAAATTATGAATGACGCTGAATTGCAAAAAACGAAAAAAGATTTTTGCTTGCGGGGATATCATATAAAAGATATCCTCTATTTTTATAAGCGTCAAAAAACAGGCATGACAACGAGTCGGATTGAAACGACATCGGAATTAATAGGCAGGAATTGGAATAATTAAGTTGAATATTAAGCTGCAGGTAATTTATCCCTGCAGAGGAATAGAATTTTTATCTTTGACAAATATTATTCTTCAAAAGGAAAATTATCCAAGCAGGGTATGCAGTGCCAATAATGGGTTAATTGTTGAGATAAAAAATATATGCGGTATCATTAGAATAGAAAAACCCAGTAAACCAACTCAATTAATCATGGTAAGGAGTCTTCGATAATGAATGAAAAGATAGCCCAGTTAGTCGATTCAGCAGGTAATCTTCCCCGCGAGATGTTGGAAAAGTATGCTATTAAAGAAGTGCCTTTATACTTTAGCTTTGACCAGGAGCATTATTACCGGGAAAACATTGATTATTCCAACACGGATTTTTATCTGCATATGAAGAACGAGCCTCAGCAGATACCGAAGACATCGGCACCAAGTATATATGATTGGTTAAAAGGATATAGGGAAATGTATGAAAGAGGATACAACAAGTTTATTGTTACTACGATTGCCAGTAAGCTTTCGGCCAGCTATCAGAATGCTTTGCTGGCCCGGGATATGTTTCGGGAGTCTATTAAAGATGCCAAAATAGAGATTTTTGAGTCGGGAACCTGTGCCTGCGGTCAAGCAGCTCTGGAAATAAAAATTGCCCATATGATCAATTGTCAAAAACTTGGCTGGGAAGACATTACTAAACGAATTGGTCAAATTATACCCAATGCGGTATCTCTTTTCACCGTACAGGAATTAACTTATATGCTGGCTGGCGGCAGAATCGGCGGCGCAGCGGCAATGCTCGGCAATTTGGTCAAAATCAGGCCGGTTTGTGAATTCGTAAATGGTGTGGTACATCCTATTAAAGCAGTGCGGGGCCGGAGAAAATCTTTAGATTATTTGATCAATACCTGTGTTAACCGGATAAAGAATGTTCGTAATTCGGTTATTATTACCCAGCAGGCTCTGTGTGAAGAGGATGAGTTGTTTATTATAAAGGGATTAAAACAGAAACTCGGCCAGGACATACATGTCTTCCGAAGCAGTGTCGGAACCTCGGTGGGGTCCCATTCCGGGCCGGGTGCAATAGGGGTTGGCTTTATCGGCGACTAGCTCCAAACAAAAGCCCTTGGCCTAAACTCTTCTCAAGACCAAGGGCTTATGGTGATTTACTAAATTATATTTTAATACCAGTACAATCTTCTGCGACAGGCTCTTTCCGCCAAGCGACATCTACGCCGCCTGGACCGGTTTCTAATATTTCCGCAGTTAAAATTGCACATTCTTCTGCGTCTTCTGCGCCTTCTGCTGTCCCAATTATCACGATCAGGCATAAGATCACCTCCTCCAGCCATGCTGTGAATATTTACTTCAATACCATATTATTCCTGATGACATATAATGGTTACTTTTAGGTGATGTTTTTCCAGGGCAAGGGATTCAGTAAATTGGTACATATATTTACCGTTATTTACCGGCAGGGTATGGTAGAATTCTGTCGAAACGGTTATAAGTATTAATTTATTGGAGGTGCTTGTGTTATTTAAAGGTAAAATTAAAAACCAACTTCTAACTCTGTTTGTTGCTCTGGTGATATTTTTATCCGGTCTGAACGCCTTATTAGGCCAGGCTCAGGCAGGTACCGTCAGCCCAACCGTAATCCTTAATGGTCAGAAACTGTTTTTTGATGTCCCGCCTCTGATTGAAAATGGACGGACCCTGGTTCCGTTGCGAGCCATATTTGAGGCCATGGGAGCTAAAGTATACTGGGATGCTGCGGCCCGGAAGGTAACCGCTACCAAGGGAAATACCACCGTTGTTATGCCGCTGTATTCCACCAAACCTACCATAAACGGAGTCGTGTATACTCTGGACGTTCCTACTAAAATCGTGAACAACCGGTCTTTGGCTCCTTTAAGATTTGTGTGTGAAGCTTTTGGCGGTAAGGTGACCTGGAACGGCAATACGCGTACCATTAAAATAGATGGAAATTTTCCGGACAATCCTGAACCCCAGCAGCAAATAGTAGTATTGGATGCCGGCCATGGCGGCAGTGACCCCGGTGCTCGAGGCAGTTCCATGAACGAAAAGGATGCCAACCTGCAGGTAGCTCTGAAAACGGGTGCTCTGCTGCAGCAAAGAGGAATCCGGGTGGAGTATACCCGCCGGGACGACAGTTATGTCAGCCTGGAAGAACGCAGCAGTATAGCCAACCGGCTTAATGCCACCGTCTTTGTCTCCATACATATGAACTCTTATGGATCATCCGCTGCCAGCGGAACCGAAACATATTATTATGCTCCATCCAGCGATGCGGAGCTTTATGCCCAGCGTGATGAAAGGGCCAGATTGGCCCGGGCCATTCAAACCCAACTGGTCAATACCCTGCAAAGACAGAATCGAGGGGTTAAAGAAGCTAATCTTTCGGTATTAAGAAATACCTCGATGCCATCGGCGCTGGCTGAAGTAGTTTTTATAAGTAATCCGACTGAAGAAGGTCTATTGCAAACAGCCTGGTTTCAGGATAAAGCCGCTGAAGCAATAGCCAACGGCATATCATCCTACTTGCAGAAATAAAAATTGTTTAACATGACAGCCGAACGATTATCAATGGATTGTAAATAAAGATAGGCATCAAACCTTGCATATTCCATGTGAAAGCTGAACATAAAACAGCGCACAGACTGATGAAAAACCAGTCTGTGCGCTTATTTTTCTTATTATTTGGTTTTCCTTTCGCCCTTTGATGCCCAAAGAAGCGTCCCTTTTGCCTTTATTGCCCGGAGAGCAAATTATACAGCACCTGAGTCATTTCCGCCCGGCTGGTAGTTGCGACAGGGTTGAGTTTGCCGTTACTGCCGCTTATAGTTCCGGTTTTAATTAGGTATGACACTGCGTCTTTGGCATATGCAGCTATAACTTGACTGTCACTAAAGCTGTCTATGCTTTTACCGGTAGCGTTTACCGGCAGGTTGCCGGTATTTTTCAAGACATTGTATAGCAGGGTAAACATATCCTGTCTGCTTATGTCAGCTTCCGGGGCAAATTTATTGTCACCTGTGCCTTGGGTAATGCCTAAGCGCTTAGCCGCCGCTAAGTAGCCGGTGTAGTAGGTATTGCCTGCATCGGTGAAGTTAGCCGTTATATTTTGCTCCGGCACAATTTGATAAGCCCTCATTACCAGGGTAATGAACTGGCCCCGGGTTAAACTTAGGTCCGGGTTAAAGGTGTCTTTAGAGGTACCCGAGGTAATTTCCCGGGCGGCTATATAAGTTACCGCCTCTGCATACCAGGCATTAGCGGCTACATCCTTAAAATTCACTTTGTTATATCCCACCGCATAGCGGGAGAAATGATCGGCAGTAAATACTACCATACCTCTTTCCGGGTCATATCTGCCGTTGGTGACAGTGTCCAGTTCGCCCCGGTCGTTTATATAGTAAACGATAATAGCGTTTATATCCTCATCCGCTGCCGGGGTATAAGGAATGGCTACGGTAACAGTGCCGTTAAAATCGGATATGGTTTTATCCCCGCCGGTAACGGTAAAGTCATATACGGGACGATTCCCTGCTATTTGCCGCACTGCTTCAGGAAGGGCATCAATATCCACTTTAGCTATAGTCACAGTTATATCCCCGGTGACAGTATCATTAATAGTATTTAAGGCTTGGCTATCAAAAGTCAGGGTAGCTAAGCTGCTGGTTACGGTCAAACTTTCTATATTTTCATCAGCCATAGTTTGTATGGAGCTGTGAGGGATAGTAGCAGCTAAGGTATTAGCTACGCCGCTATCACCTACCTTAATTTCTACGGCCGGT
This sequence comes from Syntrophomonas sp. UBA5288, assembly GCA_002408445.1. Classification (GTDB taxonomy): domain Bacteria; phylum Bacillota; class Syntrophomonadia; order Syntrophomonadales; family Syntrophomonadaceae; genus UBA4851. The sequence continues at coordinate 15,337 of DHSK01000138.1, read as the reverse complement.
TTGTCGCCGCTGTTCGCGGCGGCTGCTTTAGCCTGGGCAATTACCTCATCCATTTGGGCCGCGGTTACGGTAACGGCGGCTTGACCGTCCCCACTTACGGTGGGGGTAACGGTGATCGTTGCCGTATTTCCGCTGACAGTTGGCGGAGTTACCGCTGAGGGAGCAGTTGGGGTAGTAGTTGTTCCGCCGCCGGAATATGGAGTAATAGTATAGGTTACCTCTTTAGTCCCTTTGTAATTGCCTTTACCGGTAAAGGTCAGGGTAACAATTCCGGCTTTGGTGCCCGCGCTGGCACCGGTTTCCGTATCATTACCGCTGGTGATGGCATAGGTATAGTCCCGGCCTTCTACTAAGCAGGTGTTGTCAAACTCAACGGTTATGCTTGGCGCGCCGGGCTTCTGCTCCGTGCCGTTATAGGTAAAGCTGTTTGGTGACAAGGTAATATGAGCATAAGCAATATTGCGCCCGGTTAAGTATAAGCCGCCGGCGCCGGATTGCCCGTTTAAGCCGCTAAGGATAGGCAGCTGGCCCTCTGTGAATGTCCAGACAGAATCATTCCAGGCCCTGCCGCCGGTGGTATTCCAGTTGCTGTCCTCCGTCCAGAAAGCGTTGCTCAGCATCTGCTCTATGGTCATATCGGCGCCGTCCAGACCGCTTAGGGTCTTGGCAGTGCCGCCGCCCACCAGGCCGGAAAAGGCGTAGTTGTTAGTCAGAGTGCTACCCTCATCTTTTAGCCCCGCCACCCGGCCCGCCTCGCCTGCTGTCCCAGCAGCGGCAACCGAGGGATTGAGGGCGGCACAGTTTTGTACTTTTCCATAGTAAGTAGATCCAACAGTATAATCCTCCACATGGCCCACAATTCCGCCCACTTTATCGGTTCCATTAACATTGGCCAGGGAATAGCAATTCTCCACCGTCCCATAGCTATGCCATCCGGCTATTCCGCCTACTGCCGTCGGCCCTGTGACCGTGCCTGTGGAGTAACAATTCTTGACCGTACCGGAAGCATAGCCGGCAATTCCACCTACCCCATCACTTGTTCCGCTAACGGTTCCAGCGAAATAGGAATTTTCCACGGTACCCATATTGATGCGCCCGGTTATCCCTCCTGCCTGTTTTGCTCCGCTGACGGCAGCGGCGGAATAGCAGTTTGCAATAGTAGTGGAACTGCCCTCCATATTTCCGGCAATGCCGCCTACAGAGCTACCAGCTCCAGTAATCTTTCCGCTTACAGAACAGTTTTCAATACGACTATTTCCATTTATTATTCCGGCAATGCCGCCGACAAATCTTTCACCGGTAATATCCACGTCAACCACCCGGAGGTTTTTAAGTTCACTTCCCCAGGTATAACCACCAAATAATCCTACATAACCCTCTCCGGGGCGGTTGATATAGAGTCCGGTGATGGTCTTGCTATTACCGTTAAAAATTCCTTCGAATCTCTTCAATGAAGTCCCGATGGGCTTCCAGCCCTTGCCGCCGTCATAATCCTTGCCATATTCCGACAGGTCGATATCAGCCGTCAGCGTATAGTATTTTCCACTTTCCGCATAGGGTGACGTCCCCGCGTTCACCAGCTCCGCCAGCCGGGCCAGCTGGGCGGGGGTAGCGATTTGATAAGCTGTTTCTGCACTGGTGCCGTCGCCCCCGGCGAAGGGGTTGCTACTGTCCAGCAGGTGCAGAGGCAGGGCAGAGTCCTGACCGGGCATGACTTCTGTGCTGCCCGCTTTTTTGAGGATAGGCAGCTTGCCGGTTTCATACTGCCATGCGGTATCATTTGCAAATGTAGCTTGAAAGAAGTTGGTAGCGGCAATTTCTGCGGCGGTTTTATCTGCACCGTCAATGCCAGTTGCATCGGATGAAATGGTTTTCGCCGTTCCGCCCACCGTCACCGTCATGCCGCTGAAGGCGATATTGCCCGCAAGATTACTGTCCCTATCTTTAAACCCTGCCACTCGGCCTACATTACCCGTATCCTCTACGGCGAAATTTAAAGCGGCACTGTTTTTTAATGTTCCCCCGGAACCCACCCACCCGGCCAGACCGCCGGCATTACCGGATTCATTCTTCGTATTTCTGACAGTGTTAAGAGCATAGCAGTTTTCCACCGTACCATCCACATAACCTGCTATTCCTCCTACTCTGCCGCCAGCGGTAACGCTTCCGGCAGCATAGTAATTCTTCACCATGCCGAAAACAGACCCGGCTATGCCGCCGGCATATGAATTTTCACTGCTGATGTTGCCGGTACTGTAGCAGTTTTGTATGGTACTGCCTTTATAAGCCCCGCCTGCTATGCCCCCGACAAATTCTTGACCGGTAATATTGGCGTTTACTACTCCTAAGTTTTGCACTACGCCTTGCATATATCCAAACAATCCCTGGTGCCTGCTGTCCGGGCGGTCGATATAAAGGCCGGTAATCACATGCCCCCCGCCGTCCAGGCGGCCCTTAAAGGCATACGCCTGGCCCTCGCCGGTATCAAAATAACCGATGGGCTTCCAGCCCTTACCATCGTCATAATCCTTGCCATATCCTGACAAGTCGATATCAGCCGTCAGCTGATAGTAAACGCTGGCAGCCACATAGGTATCGTCAGTCCCCGCGTTCACCAGCTCCGCCAGCCGGGCCAGCTGGGCGGGGGTGGCGATTTGGTAGGGGTCGTCGCTGCTGCCGGCGCCGGCAAAGGGACTGCCGCTGTCGTTGATATGTCCGGGCAAGGCGGCGTCCTGACCGGGCATGACCCCGCCCTTCGCATCCCGGAGGACCGGCAGGCCGCCCGGGGTATAGCTCCAGCCCTTGGCTGCGGTAAATAGAGCGCTTAAAATATTACCTGTATCATCTTTTATCTCCCCGCCGGTTTTCGATGCGCCGTTTTGGTCATCTGCCACTCCGGTAACGGCACTGCCGTTTACTGTCATGCCGGAGAAAGCGATATTATTATGAAGGGTTGCCGTACCCTCTAAAGTTCCCGATACGCGATAGTAATACCCTGTACCTTCGACGCTCATATTCAAGGCGGCGCAGTTTTTCACTGTGCTGGTACCCAGAGTCCGGCCGGCAATGCCGCCCACACAAATCTCCGCGTGGCTGACGGCTCCCGCGGCGTAGCAGTTTTCTATGGTACTGTTATTAATAAGACCGGCCAGGCCGCCGACGCTGTCATAATCTGCAGATCCGGTGACGGCACTGGCAGAGTAGGAATCTTTAATAGCGGAGCCGGCATAAGCTTGCCCTACCAGGCCGCCGGTTCTTCCGTTTCCGGTAACCGCGCCGGCCGTATAACAATGCTCTATGGCAGCCGTATAAGCCATCCCCGCCAGACCGCCGACACTGGATGCGCCGGTGACGTTGCCCCGGTAAAAGCTCTTTTCGATTTGGGCGCCGATGGAGAAACCAATGACGCCCCCGACACAATCCTGGCCTTTGACGTTGCCATTTATCACGCCGAGATTTTTTATTATTCCTGTAACATAACCGAACAGGCCGATATCATGCTCTCCAGGGCGGTCGATATAGAGGCCGGTAATCACATGCCCCCCGCCGTCCAGGCTGCCCTTAAAGGCATACTCCTTCCCCTCGCTGGTATTAAAATAACCGATAGGCTTCCAGCCCTGGCCGCCGTCATAATCCTTGCCGTAAGCGGACAGGTCGATGTCGTTTTTAAGCTTTAAGCTGACCCGGGCATCGGCATCATTGAATAAAAACAGCTCCAACCCGTTCGCCCGGCTGTTGACCAGGACCGCGATTTCTCTTAGCTGGGCGGCGGTAGTTATTTCCAAGGGGGCGCCGTCCGTACCTTCTCCGGCCATGCGCATCATACCCAGGCGTCCGCCGGAAGCCGCGGGTATGTATACTGTTATCCGCGGCAATTCGATATCCCCGGCCACTGTATAATCTCCCTTTAAAAGGGCGGTAAATACGTATAAGCCTTGAGCCGGGGCAGCCTGGTCGTATTCATGGTCGGCTGTCCAGGTCACGGGGATATCAACTCCGAAACCCTCTACGGTACCCGGCACAGCTGCGGGAAATACCGGCTCCAGGGTATTTTGCCAGCGAATATCGTCGGCCAAATCGGCAAAAGCAGTTACCAGGCCCGCACTTGGGGTTTCCACCGCCACCGTCACGGTTATTTCCGGCAGGACTCCTCCTGCCGCCAGGGTATAGCCCTCCGCAAGTTCAGGGGTGAATTGGTATGTACCCGGCCTGTCTCTGTCATAGTCCGGCGCGGATGTCCAGCTTACAGGGATATCAACGGCTGCCGGGGCGGGGGCATATACAAACTCCCCTACCGTGGCGGAATTTTGCTCATCCGTCCCAAGACGCACCGTGGCGGAGAGAGTATCCGGTAAATTCAAATCCTCCAATGATGTACCCGGGGGTACTGCCCGTTCTCCCGCCGTATCGGGCAGCATTTCCCAGGCGATGATTTCTCCGCGGGGCGCAGCTTCCACCGCCACCGCCGTCAACGGCGTCATGCCCAGCACCATAACGATGGACAGCGCCATTGCCAGGAGCCGTTGGAATGGTTTGCGATGATTCATATGCGTCTCCTCCTTATAGTTTTCCTTTTTATCATCCTTGAGACAATAGAAGCTCCTCAAACAGAGTCGCCCCTCTCTTGGCGATACGCCTTACAGACCTCCTGTGCCAGTATTACGCTCTTTTCGCCGATATTGCGGATAGAACGAACTTTTCCCGGATGGTTTTCCAGCAGTTCGCAAAGGGTATCCATATCGGTCACGCCCCCGCGGTAAAGCTCGTTGGCGATACGGACAAGGTGGGAGATGTTTTCCGTCTGCCGCATGATATAGCTGTAAAAATAACGGCGCACATCCTTTTCCATTTGCAAAACCTCCTTTTCAGTTTGTCAAAGTATTTTTATATGACCTTTTTCCCTGTTTGAAAGAGCGCAAACTGCCCTGACAAAAAGCTTTTTACACATTGCCCTACATTCAAATCATAAAATTTTGCCTGAAAAATCGGTAGTTCTGAACATGCTGGACGCTCCAACGAATTTAGTACTTGACAAAAACTAAAAATATGGCATATGGCTTTTCCGCCTATGGTAAAATAAAGAAAACCAATGAATTTGTCGAAGGGAGGGGAGGCGTTGGAAACGCCGCTCAAGGTTGCCGTCTGCGAGGATCTGGCCGAAGATGCCGCTTTGCTGCTGCAGTGTATTTATCAAAGCGGCATTCCCGCCGATTGCGCCCCGTTTTCTTCCGGTGAAGAACTGCTGGCGGCTTTCTCGCCGGGGCGATACGATCTGATTTTTATGGACATTTATATGCCGGGGATGCGGGGGGTGGAGGCTGCCGCCGTTATCCGCAGGGAGGATGACACGGTGACCCTGGCCTTTACCACCACCAGCCCCGACCATACCCTGGAAAGTTACCGGCTGGGCGCGCTTAAATATCTGGAAAAGCCGGTCACTGTCAAAGATGTGCGGGAAACGCTGGAGCTGGCCCGTATGAAGCGCCGCTCCGCCGCTTACATATCCCTGCTGATCAGCGGAGAAAAAAGAGAAATCCCGCTGGATGGCATCTTTTATTTTGAACAGCAAAACCACTCGGTTGCGGTCAACACCGCGGCGGGCGTTCTGCGCACCAGCCAGACGGTCAAGCTTAATGCCATTGAGCCGCTGCTTCCCGATACCTTTTTGCGCTGCCACCACAGCTATATCGCCAATCTTCGCTATGTCAGGGGGGTGGATCAGGAACTGAAAACCTTTACCATGAAAAATGGGGACAAGGTCTATATCCGGCGGCAGGATATCAAAAAAGCGGCAAAAGCTTATGAGGATTACCTGTTCCGCACGGCTAGAGGGAGCGGGGTATGAAGCATAGACAGACGAAACATCTGGCCGTCTGCGTGGTCCTGTTGGGGGCGGCGCTGACCGTACTGGTGTGGTTTTCCCTGAGAGACAGACTGCTTTCCGCATCCTATATGGAACCGGTGCGCCATCTTTCCGGTGTGACGATGCAAATAGACGGCGGTGAGCCGGAGGCAGTCGTTTTACCCGCCAAGCTTGACCGCCTTGCGCCCAGGACGCCGGTTGCACTGACTGCCGCAGCGGAGGTGCGGCCCGGGGACAGCCTGCTCATCAAGTCGGTGTTTGCTCCCCTGCGGCTGTATATCGACGGCGTTTTGGCCTATGAGTGCGGACAGGAGGGCAGTTATCCGCCCTATATGAACGACCCGCCTACCATCCTCGCTACCGTCCCTCTTCCGGATAAGGAAGGAACTGTGTCGCTGCGCATCGAATATTTGTCGCCGACACAGCGCAGCACCCTTTCCCTTCCGCCGCTTGCGGTGGGCAACGAAGCGGCGCTTCTGGCGGATCAGTTTCGGGAAAACGGCTTTTCCTTGCTGTTTTCCCTCATTTTGATTTTCATCGGGCTGGCCATGGTTCTGGTGTCCCTGACCATCGTCAGCCGGGTTTCTTCCGGTTTCTCCTTTTTGTGGCTGGGGCTGTTTTCCCTGTCGGCGGGCATCTGGGTGCTGGGTGAATGCGACCTGACCGCCTTTTTGCTGCCGTATCCCTCGCTGCTGTACACCATGGCTTACGTGGGCTTGTTTACAGTGACCATTCCGTTTCTGAATTTTGGGCTGGTAGTTTTGAATCCTAAAAGCAGGCTGCCATTCCGGATCCTGCTGGTGGTGCATTATGTTTCCGTAGCCGCCGCTCTTACCTTGCAGCTTTCCGGCCTGATGGATTTTACCAGGAGTCTGTACTGGTTCCATATCATTGCGCCCTTAGGGTTTGTGGTGTTCGCCGGCTGTCTGGTATGGGAGCATTTCCGTTACCGCAACCCTGCGGCCGGGCGGTTTGCGCCGGCCGTGATCCTGCTGGCGGCCTCCACGGTTCTGGAGGTGCTCAACTACTGGCTGCGTCTGACCGATGTGCTGACGGTGTTTTTCCAGCTTGGCGCGCTGGCCTTTGTCATTGCCTTGGGCCTTGTCAGCGGCTATTATGTGCGGGAATCGGTGCGCACAGCAGCGGAAAAAGCCCGTCTGGAATACGAAATGGCTGCCGCCGCCCGCCAACTGGAACTGCAAAGGCTGCAATATCAGAAAATGGCTGAAAACGACGCGGCGGTCAAAGCCCAGCGCCACGACCTGCGCCATCAGCTTACCGTTCTGCGGGAGATGAACGCGCGGGGGGACAGCCAAAAGCTTGGTGTCTATATCGACACGCTGCTTGGCAATATCCCCTCGGACAAGGACATCCGGCTGTGTGAAAACTATGCGGTGAACGCGGTGGCGGCTTATTACGCGGCGGCCGCCCGCAATGAAGGCATTGAATCCTCCCTGCAATTTGCTCTTCCGGGGGAGCTTGACGATACGGTGGAAAGCGACCTGTGCATCATCGTGGGCAATCTGCTGGAAAACGCCGTGGAAGCGTGCAGGCGGATGGAAAACGGAGCCCGGTTTATCCGCCTGAACAGCCGTCTGGAATACGGCACTCTGACCATAACGGCAGACAACAGCTTTAACGGTAACATCTGGGAAAAGGACGGTGTGTTTCTTTCCAGCAAACGCGAGGGTGAAGGCGTAGGACTTTCCTCAGTGGCGGCAGTGGCAAAGAAGTACGGCGGCAGGGCAAGGTTTGAGGCAAAAGACGGCGTATTTCAGGCGTCGGTTTATGTCCGGCTGGGAGATGATATTTGGTAATGTGGACAAAAAAATTTATTTTAGAAACCATAGCTTATGAAAAATATGATATCATTATTTTGTTATACACTGTTTAATCAGTGAAAGGAGGACGGCAGGACAGTAGGATAGTTTAGTAAAACAGCATACCTTAGTAGAATGGGAGGATGGCAGTTAATGGACGTATTACTTACGCTGGCACCGATTATTATCGTGCTGGTTTTGCTTATCTGGGGAAAATGCCCGGCCGACTGGAGTGGGATTATCGGTTGGGTGCTGATGGTTGTTATTAGTATTCTTTTCTTTCACACTTCGCTTACGGTGGGGCTTAATGCCAGCCTGGCCGGAATCATAGCATCGTTTCCGGTTTCACTGATGGTGGCCACATCTATTTTCCAAATCACCTTTCTGGAATGTACCGGCGCACTGAAACGCATAGTCGTTTTTGTAAAAACTATAGCCAAACAGGATCGTGCGGTCCAGATTATGATTATTAATATGGGTATTGGTACGCTCCTGGTGGCGGTTGGTGCGACACCGGTTTCCATTCTGCCCCCGATTATGGTTGCATTGGGTTATTCGACTTTTGTGGCCGTAGCGCTGCCGGCCTTAGGCTTTGATTCGCTTTGCACCTATGCTCTGCTGGGTGCTCCACTGGTAGTTTTTGCTGATATGACCGGTACTCCGCTGGAAGTTTCGGCTCTGGTCTTTTCCCAATTTATGCCGGTCATTTCCACCATGATAGGTTTTGGCATGCTCTATCTGGTGGGGGGCTTTAAACAGATGAAAGAAGGATTTTGGCCTTGTCTGCTGGCCGGCGGCAGCATGGGACTTACGGCCATTGCGGTCGCTCATATCGGCCAGGGAATAGTGCTGACCGGTGTCATCGCCGGTGCGGTAACGATTATGGTAATGCTTTTATATATGAAAGCTAATAGAAAGCCTATCATTGACAGGTCCTGCATAACCAAAGAGGATCTGGAAATGGAAAGCTCCATGTCGCTGACCCGGGCATTAAGTCCGTGGTTAATCCTGGTAGGAACATCTCTTTTTATTAATTTCTATCCTCCGGTATTTGATTACCTGTTTAAACAACTGGCTATGCCGGTACAAATTATCCCGGGCGGCAAGCCCATCATGACCAGAATGCTGTGGAACGCTTATACCTGGGTCATCATTAGTACTTTGATAGCTGTGCCTTTTATCAAACCAACCGGCGCAGAATGGCGTGAAATCATGACCAAGTGGGTTCGCCGGGCCCCTCGCCCGGTACTTTCGGCCGCTATATTTTTTGCCATTGCCTATGTTATGACGTATTCCGGCTTTACTTCTGCCGCGGGGGGATGGAAACTGGTTAACCCTGATTTTAATATGATTTCTATCCTGGCTACCAGTTCATCCGATTTCTTTAAGGGATTGTATCCTGTAGCCGCTGGCTTTCTGGGCTTGTTGGGTGGCTTTGTCAGTGGCAGCGAAGCTTCCACCATTGCCCTTTTCACCAAATACAATATTCTGACTTCGAAGCTCTTACACGTTAACCCGCTGGTAGTTACGGCCGGTACCGCTATTGCCGGAGGTCTGGCCAGTGTAATATCCCCGGCCAAACTTCAAAATGCGGCCGCCACCATCGATGCTCTGGGCACTGAGACGGAAGTAATCCGGGTAGCCTTTGTTATTGCGGTTATTTTTACCGGCATGGCTGCAATCCTTACCTTTATCTGGGCCTAGATATAGCAGTACTTACACTTTCGACCAATTAAAAGCAATAATATAAAAATATTTACATTTATGATAATTTTGATTAATATTAAGAAAGTTGATAAAGTTTTTACACTCATATGCCGATGATTTAACCAGAACTTAAGGGATGTGAATTGCCATCAAGAGGAAATTCATATTTGACACTATCCTTATACTGCTGGTAGGAACGGGCATGTTTGTTCTTTATGTACTGCTGGATTGGCTGACTACCGATATCCAAAACGGGAAGTATATTCTGGCAGGTGTTTTTTGCCTTGTGAGTATCTTTGCAACCTGTTCATGTTTGCATAATGAACAGCCTTTTCTGTTAAAAGCACTATGGCAGGAGAAAAATTACCGCCGTAGACTGGAGAAAAAGATGCAGATCAAGGCACGGGAACTTCAGGATATAAACGAAGAACTTAAATGTTTGGCTCTAAACGATGAACTTACCGGTTTGTATAACAGGAGAGGTTTCTTTACCCTGGCGCAACATCAAATGAAACTGGCGCAGCGGGAACAGAAAGATATCCTGGTGATATTTGCGGATATCGATGATATGAAGAAAATAAATGATAGTTTTGGCCATAAGGAAGGCGATAGAGCCATGAAAAGCATGGCCGCTATTTTAAAAGAAACTTTTCGAACCTCGGATATTGTAGCGCGTATAGGTGGTGATGAATTCGCCATTCTTTCATTACAAACTTCCTGGGATAATGCCGAGATTTTGATGGACAGATTACAAACGAAGGTCAGGTCGTTTAATGAGAAAAAATTGTTGCCCTATACGCTGGCAGTAAGCCTGGGAATAGCGTTATATCCTTGTGATTATCGCTGTACCGTGGAGGAAATGCTGCAGAATGCTGATGAAATGATGTACGCCAGTAAGCGTAATAAAAGAAAGACCGGCACGATTGGTTGAATGTATTTTGGAGAACGTAAGGCTAACGCCTTACGTTCTTTTTTGCTGCTAAATAAAATTGGATCGAAGCAGGAATAATAATAGAAAAAAGGAGGTGCCGAACTCTAATGCAATTAAAATATTTGCGGGAAATTACAGGGCTTTTTTCATATCCCCGGGTAGGAACCGAAGAAACGTGGACTATAGCCGAGTATAAGGGTAGATATGCGTTTATTTGGAATTTATCGGCTGATGAGGTAACCGGCCAAAACCATTCCTGCGGCAATACAGGGGAAAAATGGTTTGACAGCCGGCCCGAAGCCGAACTGGCTTTTTTAGATAGGCTGGAACAAAACGCTTATTATTATCCTACGGAAGATTTGGAGTTAGTGCTGTTGAGTCAACTGCGGGCTTAATTTGACCGGAAAAATAAGAACGATAATACCTTAAATGCTGTGGAATTTCCGCAGCATTATTTTTTCAGCAGGTGAGCGGTTTAATTGAATAACCCGGGTTCTCCAGGAAAGATTTTGCAGTTACTATAACTAATTTTCATTTCTATTATAAAGTAGTATATGATACATTGCTGTTAGGAAGCTTAGTAAATGAGAGTTTTACATACTTAACTTTTTCCTATGATTAAGTAGTAACTTTGCGCATGTCATCCTGAGGCAAAGCCGAAGGATCTTAAGATTCTTCGCTAAGGCTCAGAATGACAAATGGGGTTTTTGGAATTATGCAAAACTCTCAAATAAGGCTGACAGTTGCTATTTTTTGCATATGGTATATTAAGAATCTGTAGCTTTCATGGTGGGAAGGGGTAAGATTTTGACTATTTATATGGATAATGCTGCTACTTCATATCCCAAGCCGGAAAGTGTCTACCTGGCAGTAGATCGTTTTAATCGTCTTATGGGCGGTAATCCCGGGCGGGGGAGCAACCAGAGTACGGCCCGGGCCGGTTCCGTTTTGCTTGAAACCAGGGAGGCACTGGCGCACCTGTTTAATATTGACGACTGCATGCAAATTGCTTTTACGCTTAATATTACCGAGGCTATAAATACCTGTCTCAAAGGTATTTTAAAACCGGGTGACCATGTAATCACGACCAGTATGGAACATAATTCCGTGGCACGTCCCCTGTATACTTTGACCCGGCAGGGCGTAGAATGGACAACGGTGCCATGCGGGAATGACGGTACGCTGGATCCCGATGCAGTTAAAAACGAGATTAAACCCAACACCCGCATGATATGCATGCTGCATGCGTCCAATCTGGTCGGTACGATCATGCCCATCGGGGAAGTGGGCCGGATAGCTCATGAGCATGGCCTGTTATTTATGGTGGACAGCGCTCAATCAGCCGGGGTATTGCCGATTGATGTTAAGCTGCAGAATATAGATATCCTGACCTTTACCGGTCATAAAGGGCTGCTGGGGCCCCAGGGCACGGGCGGAATGTATATAAGGCCGGGTCTTGAGGTAATTCCTCTTAAGGAAGGAGGTACCGGAGCATTATCCGAGTATCTGGAACAACCGCCGATTATGCCTGAACGGATGGAGAGCGGCACCTTGAACACGCCCGGCATAGCCGGATTACTGGCCGGTATCAGGTTTATTACCGAAACCGGCATAGAGCGGATCAGGCAGCATGAAATGAGGCTGACTGCCCAGCTTATACAGGGATTGCAGGGCATTGACGGGGTGAAGCTTTACGGTCCGGCCGATATAAACAGAAGGACTGCGGTAATAGCTCTTAATATTGAGGATAAGGATTGCGGCGAAGTATGTTCCCAGCTTGATTATGAATATGATATTATAACCCGCTCCGGGTTGCACTGCGCCCCGCTGGCTCACCGTACCCTGGGGACTTTTGAACTGGGCTCCTGCCGCTTAAGCCCCGGTTACTTCACCACCCCCGAAGAAATCGATCAGGTCATAAGGGCTGTATATGCTATAAGCAAGAAATAAGTGCGATTCAACACTCTGTATTATCATAGCGTTATATTATGCCGGGTTGGAGTATTAATGCAGTATATACACCGGCTTGCCGCTAACGTTTTGCAGGGCGTTTTGGATTTTCTCCAAATGCGATGGGGTGGGAGGATCAACCTCCGGCAACTGATATTTAAGGCCAAGTAGTTCCCATTTGTGGCGGCCCAGGGTGTGATAAGGCAATAGATCAATGCGGGATACTGAATCCAGCGGGGAGATGAACTCGGCCATTTGCAATAAATCCGTTTCGGCATCGGTTAATCCGGGTACGATTACATAGCGGATCCATATTTCCACCTTAGCCCTGTTGACAAGCTGCAGGTTGGCAAGATTAAGCTGATTGCTCTGGCCGGTAATTTGCCGGCTTTTTTCAGCTTTGATATGCTTGATATCGGCCAGCACCAGCCTGGTGTAAGGCAGGATTGCTCGTACCGTTTCCGGGGGTACGTAAAGGGAGGTATCAAGAGCGGTATGAATCTGTTGCTGCCGGCAGCGGGATAGAACCTCTCGTACAAATTCATACTGCAGCAGGGGTTCTCCGCCGGAGAAAGTTACCCCTCCTCCGGAAGCCGCAAAATAATTGGAGTTGCGGACGATCAATGCGGTTATCTCTTCGGCACTGTATTCTTTGGCGGTCTTGGCGCTCGGATTCCAGGTGTCCGGATTATGGCAGTATTGGCAGCGCAAGGTACAGCCCTGCATGAAGATTACGGTTCTGATACCTGGCCCATCGACGGTGCTGAACGTATCGACCGAATGAATTCGTCCTTTCATTTTTACAGCCTCTTATAAAACGTCCGCATGATTATTTCCTCCTGTTGTTCCCGGTTCAATTTGGTAAAATGAACGGCATAACCTGATACCCGTATAGTTAAATCGGGATAATTCTCCGGATGTTCCATGGCATCCTGGAGGGTCTCCAGGTTTAATACATTAACATTGATATGGTGGGCTTCCTGATTGAAATATCCTTCCAATACGGCGGCGAGGTTTTTAACCATCTCCGCATCGGTCTGGCCCAGCGTGCGGGGAACCGCCGAAAAAGTATAGGAGATACCGTCACGGGCATAATGATAGGGCAGTTTGGCTACCGAGTTGCAAGCTGCCAGGGCGCCATTTTCTTCCCGCCCATGCAGAGGATTGGCGCCTGGGGCCAGAGGCTCTCCCTTTTTCCGCCCGTCAGGAGTAGAACCGGTATGCTTGCCATACATCACATTGGAGGTAATGGTGAGTATGGAAAGCGTATGCTCGGCATCACGATAGGTTGGTTGTTTTTTAAGTTTACGGGTAAAGGTTTTGATTATTTCAACTGCCAGTTCATCAACCCGGTTGTCATCATTGCCGAATTTAGGGAAATTTCCTTCTATTTTAAATTCGGTGATGAGTCCGCGCTGATCCTTTATGGGCTTGACCCGGGCGTATTTAATGGCACTCAGCGAATCCGCCACTACTGACAGACCTGCTATGCCAAAGGCCATGTAGCGGTGGACGGTCGAATCGTGCAAAGCCATCTGTACGCTTTCATAAGCATATTTATCATGCATGTAGTGGATCACATTCATAGTATTGACATAAAGTTTAGTTAGCCAGTTCATCTGGATTTTGAACCGGCGCAGGATTTCTTCAAAATCCAGACAGTCAGCCTCGTAAACCGGCATTTCCACCCCGACCTGCTCACCGGTGATTTCATCCCGGCCTCCATTGATAGCAAAAAGCAGCAGCTTGGCCAGATTGCAGCGGGCGCCGAAAAATTGCATCTCCCGGCCCAGCCGCATACCTGAGACACAGCAGGCGATACCGTAGTCGTCTCCATAATATTCACGCATAATATCATCATTTTCATATTGCAGAGCACAGGTTTTGATGGAAAGATGAGCACAGTATTCTACAAAAGGACGGGGCAGGCGGGAGGACCACAGCACAGTCATATTGGGCTCTGGAGCCGTCCCCAGATTCTCCAGGGTATGCAGCATCCTGAAACTGGTACGGGTAACCTGGTGCCTGCCATCTATACCGCTGCCGCCTATGGCCTCAGTAACCCAACTGGGGTCGCCGGCAAATATATCGTTATATTCGGGGGTACGGAGATGCCTTACCAGACGCAGCTTTATTACCAGTTGATCAATCAGTTCCTGCGCTTCTGCTTCCGTAATCAATCCTTTCTGTAAATCCCTTTCCATATAAATATCCAGAAATGTGGTGGCCCGGCCCAGGCTCATGGCGGCCCCGTTTTGCTGTTTGATGGCCGCCAGATAAGCCAGGTAGAGCCATTGCACGGCCTCCCGCGCATTGACAGCGGGCACGGATATATCCAAACCATAGGTTTTAGCCATAATTTTTAAATCTTCCAAAGCCTTTATCTGGTCAAAAAGTTCTTCACGTATTTGTATAGTGGCAGAATTCATATCCGGGTTGAGCATCTGCCGGTCATTTTCTTTAGTTTGGATGAGAAAATCCACCCCGTAGAGGGGAACACGGCGATAATCCCCGATTATGCGGCCGCGGCCGTAGGAATCAGGCAGTCCTGTAATGATACCTACCCGTCGGGCGGTTCTCATTTCGGGAGTATAAACTGTAAATACACCGTCATTATGGGTGCGGCGGTGCAATTTAAAGAAATTAACTATTTGTTCATCCGGTTCAGATCCGAACGCCTTACATGCCTTCACAGCAGTACGCAGGCCACCGTAGACGTTCAGGCCGCGTTTCAGGGGAGCGTCCGTCTGCAGGCCAACGATTATTTCCTGCTCGCGGTCGATATAACCCGGAACATGACTGGTAATAGTAATAGGGGTATCGGAATCAATAGCCAGGACGCCGGCGCGGGAGCGTTCCAGCGCTAAAAGCTCCCGGCACCGGGACCAGAGCCGATTGGTCTTTTCGGTCGGTCCGGCCAAAAATCCATTGTCACCGTCGTAAGGTTTGTAATTTTTCTGTATAAAATCCCGTACATTTACTTCCAGCATCCATTGGCCCGGAATAAAATCTTGCCATGCCTGCATTGCAAAACCACCTCATCGTATTTTTAGAATTAGTATGTGA
>DHSK01000154.1 GCA_002408445.1 Syntrophomonas sp. UBA5288 | reverse complement strand
GGTATATCCTTTTTTCTTAGATTATTTTGAACCTTTTTAACCGCTATGCTCCACACCGGAACCATTGCTGCTACAAATGGGATCGCGGTCTGTGGGCTTAAATATCCGTCTGGAATATGCATTATTTTTCCTCCCTTTAGTTTAATTCAAATCGTTTTTTATTGCCGCTTCAAAGCAATAAAAAACCATGAAAATACAAACCGGTTTCTAACCAGCAAATACCTCCATGGCATAATTGTTAATATTTATTTATGAACTGATCTATCTAAACCGGAGTAACACCTTCATAGTGTCTATTTTACCCCCGGGCCTCTTTTTATCAGGTCTTTAAAAACTCTTAACCAAGGTAAAAGTACTTATAATGTCAGCATTGCTTACCGAAAAAAGATAGTTGCCTTTGGCACTTAAAAATATTTTAGCTTTGCCTTCTTCATTAGCAGTTAATCTATGCGGATAATCATGGTTAAGGGTACTGCTGTAAGTTACCCTAACCTCGGCTCCCTTTAGAGGATTTCCTGCTTCCAGCACCTGTACCTCATAATTCTCCCCCATACGGGCATGGCTGAAATTGCAGGGTATTATCTCCAAGGGCAAACCTGCAGGTTCAAGCCCATGATGGTGATGATGTCCCACTTCCATAACTATTTTGCTGAAGAGCTTTTTAGCTCCATTTTCCTGTACATAAACTTGAACCAATCCATCGCTCTCCTGGTCCAGATTTATTTCTTTGACTCCATGATGGTCTTTAATCTCCACTTCAGCGGCAATTCCTTCATTTACAACAAATGCCTGCAGGCTGGAAAACTCGGCTTCCTCAGCGGGATGCATGTTATATCCTTTATGGAGCTTTAAAACCACCTCTTCACCCTCATGGAAATGGCCATGGTCAGTACCCGGTTCCAGCCAGTTTTCCAATTCCCGGCTGGTTGTCGGTTCTTTTATCTCATCCAGGATAATACGATGGTGAACCAACTCCATCTCTCTTATTTTTCCCTTTACCACCTTACGTTCACCAAATATACTCTCCAGAAAAATAGTAGCGTCATCGCCGGGAATGATCCGGTCTACCTTTTCCATTAACAGTTCTTCCTGTCCGCCCCGGCAAATATAGACATTAGATTCACACATTTATTCAACACCACCCTTCATGCGGCAAGGAGCACAAATCCATCCCTTATCAGTTTTCTCTGCCCTGGTTTCCATTACCCCTTCGCCACAGACGGCACACTGCACGGTAGGATGGATGCGGGCTTTTTCCGGAATGTCCATGGCAACTTCCTGCCAGTTAAAAAGATCCTCAAAAGGCATACTCATAATCTTTTCAAATAAAACTCCCAGCAAAGATTCTTTTTCATTAGCTTCAGCTTCACTCAAATCAGACTGGCGGGATAAAATCCTGAATCTATCAGACTCACGCCATTTGGCTGCCCCAAATTTTTGAGCCATGCGAATAGCCCGTCCTTTTTCCCGACTGGCTACAGTATACACGTTTTTGCCGTAATCCTTAAATATAAGATTTCCTTTTCCAAAAGTACAGCCCAGAATCGCCTGGATAGCATCAACACCACAGGAATCAGTCTCAACTATGGTAACGAGTTCCTCATCATGATCCTGGTCAACTTCCAAATACTGCCGGGCAAACTCAGCCGCTCTGACACCTATCAGAAGTCCCGGGCAGATATGCCCGTGAAACTGGATCGCCAGCTCCAGTGGCGGCATATTTTTGCACATTCTCTTCATCCACCTTTCCGGGTTATGTTTGCAGTTATTTTTTTATGTTTTCAGAAAACTTTTTTACTTGGTTTACCAGATAATCAACCTGGACCGGCAAAGGATCATCGACCACACCACTTATTTCGATACCACACCGGTTAAGGGGAATAAGAACTTTGACTGCTTCGGCCGAAGCTATAGCTTCCGATACACGAGGAGTAAGTTCGCCGGAATACGAATTGGCAGCGATAATAGCAATCGAACCAACTATAACGTCAACCCGGGAGGCACTGTAAACCAGTGCGTTTTCCCCGCTGGCTCCTTCATTGGCACCGGCCTTAAGCATCATAGAAGTTGCTATAGAATTGGTACCCAAACCGATTATGTAACAGGCCGATCCCATTTCCTGACGCAGCTTTTCCACAATCAGCCGCCCGATTCCGCCTCCCTGTCCATCCACTACAGCGATCTTCAAAAATTCCCCTCCACTCTTTTTTGAACTAAGTATAACATATTTTGTAAAAGTTTATGATATTATCGCGAAAAACCTATTCTGAGTCTTGACTAAAAAAGTCCTGTCCGATTACTGCGTTGCGAAAAATTTCCATCAATAATGTGCAGTTATAATAACCAAACTAATTTATAAAGCATATCTTTCCTTTTATCTTCGTTATTCGCGGCGGCAGCAAGTTTAATGTTGGAAAGGAGTTAACTCGTATGTCTGAGGTATATGACCTTTTGATCCTGGGTGGAGGTCCGGGAGGTATGGCCGCCGGTATATACGCCGGGCGGGCCAAAATGAAGACAGCCCTGGTTGACAAGAAAGGATATGGCGGCCAGGCCATCACCACGGCCGAGGTAGAGAATTACCCGGGCTTTGGACGGGGAACTACCGGACCAGGTTTAATGGAAGCAATGGCCAGACATGCCGAATCTTTTGATTGCGAGTTTATTCGGGATGAAATAGTGGAAGTCGATTTCGCCGGTTCACCTAAAAAAATAACCGGCCGTAAAGATACTTACTTCGGCAAAGTCATAATCCTCGCACCGGGAGCGGAGTACCGGGAAATGGGGGTTAAGGGCGAGAAACGCTTACGGGGCAAAGGGGTTTCCTATTGTGCTACCTGCGATGCCGAGTTTTTTGAAGAACTGGATGTGGTAGTGGTAGGTTCAGGTGATGCGGCGATAGAGGAGGCCATGTTCCTGACCAAATTTGCCGAAACCGTAACTGTAATCGTGCTCCATGACCAGGGTGTGGTGGACGCTAATCAGGTTTCAGCCGAAAGGGCCTTTGCCAACCCCCGGATTAAGTGGATTTGGAACTCGGTGGTAGAAAGCATTAACGGGGACGGAATAGTGGAAAATGTTACTCTCAAAAATCTTAAGACCGGTGAATTGTCCGACTACCCCACCAATGGAGTTTTCATTTTTATCGGTACGATACCCAAGACCGAATTCTTAAAGGGACAGGTTGAATTGGATGAGCAGGGTTACATTATTACCGATGACAAGATGCAGACTTCAATGGAAGGAGTATATGCCGCCGGCGATTGCCGGGTCAAATACCTGCGGCAGGTAATCACGGCAGCAGCGGATGGAGCCATTGCCACTATGGCCGCCGAAAAGTATCTGCACGAAAGTGAAGGATTTGAAAAACAGGTAATTAAAGCAGTAAAGCCGGTTGTGTTGGCTTACTATACACCCTGTGACCTAAAGAGTCTTGAGTATGCCGGAATGGTGGAACAGATAGTCAAAGGCAGCAAAGTCAGCCTGGGATTCCTCAAGATAGACGCTTCCCGCAATGAACTTCTCACCAGAAGATATCAGATTAGTGCCCTGCCTTGCCTGCAGGTATTTAAAGAAGGAAAAGCAGCCGCGGTGCAGGCGGGGATGATGGATAAAGTACAGGTAAAGGATTGGATAAACAAGTCAGTCTAATCGGTATAAAAAAGGAGGTTGGAAAACAATGCTGGCGGTTGACAAACAAAACTTTGAAGATGAAGTTTTGAAAGCTCAGGGTTTAGTTATTGTGGATTTTTGGGGTACAACCTGTGAGCCATGCAAAGCCTTGCTGCCATTTGTAGAAACGCTCGCAGAGAAATATGCCGATAAGGCGAAATTCTGCAAGTTGAACGTAAATGAGAACCGGCGCCTGGCCATCGGTCAGAAAGTTTTGGGCTTGCCTACTATCGGTTTTTACCGGGATGGTGTCAAGATCAGGGAAGTAACCGGTGATGTGACTCCGGAAAAAATCGAAGAAGAACTTAAAAGGCTTATTTAAGGCTGAAAACAGAAAGGAACGATCATTAATGGATAAAGCAATATTTAAAGATAAAAAGTTTTGTATTCTGGGAGACCGGGATGGCATTCCCGGTCCGGCCATCGCTGAATGTGTGAAGGATTTAGGCGGAGAAGTGGTCTTTGCCAGTACGGAATGTTTTGTTTGAACTGCAGCCGGGGCCATGGACATGGCCAATCAACAGCGTATCAAGGATATGACGGATAAATACGGAGCTGAAAATGTGGTAGTGCTGCTGGGCGGAGCGGAGGCTGAGTCAAGCGGGCTTTCGGCCGAAACTGTAAGTGCAGGTGACCCAACTTATGCCGGACCTCTGGCCAACGTTGCACTTGGGCTTCGAGTTTACCATATCTTCGAGCTCAAAGACTTGATTGACCCCAATGTATATGAGGATCAACTGGGTATGATGGAAATGGTCATGGATGTTGAAGGCAATATTAGTGAAGTTAAGACTATCCGGGAGCAATATAGCACAGTTTAAAGATTAAAGAAGGCGGGATTGTAACCAGGAAGGGGTAAAAAATTGAGTTATGCAACATTAAAGGCAGTAAGTAATATTTTAGTGCATGTGCCGGGGTTGCTACAGTATGGAACCACCATTCAACAAGAGCAAAGAGCTGCTTCCCCATCGCCTTTTTTAAAAGAGTGGCGGAGACATGTGCGTTCATTTGAACAGGCAGTCAAGTATGGGCCCAACCAGACTTATATCGGAAACCTTACCCCGGTTGAATTAAAAAGCCAGCCTCAGCCCTGGTACCGAAATCTTATGGAAGATGCTGCTGCTAAAGGACCGCACGGCGAAATCTACGATGAACTTACCTTTTATGGGGTACTCAAAATAGTAGATACATTTGAACTGGTTTTACTTACCGAGGAATACGCGGCCCAGGCCAAAACTGCTCTGGCCGGGCGCGGGTACTTCGATGAAATACGGCTGGCGCTTTTGGAAAAAACTACCCCGGCCGGGGAAATCACTGAGCTGGTTAATAACCACAAAGCCGAGGGCTTGTGGTGGGGTGAAAAACTTATTGGCTGTGTACGGCAGGCCCATGAAACAGACAGCAATTTGAATGCCCACACCATGCTGGAAAATCTGGTCGCCAAAGCCTCAGGGGTATTGGCGGTTATTAAGCTGGTCAAACAAAATAACCTTGACCCGGCAACGGTTGATTACTGTATTGAAACCTCGGAAGAAGCTGTGGGTGATATGAACCAGCGCGGCGGAGGCAACATGGCCAAAGCAGTGGGTGAATTTGCAGGGCTGGTCAGCGCTACCGGCTGTGATGTAAGAGGATTTTGCGCCGGCCCGGCCCACGGGATATTGCATGCAGCCGCTATGGTCAAATCCGGTGCCTTTAAAAATATTGTAGTATTTGCCGGAGGCTCCCTGGCCAAATTGGCTATGAACGGACGGGATCATGTAAATAAAAATATGCCCCTGCTGGAAGATATGCTGGGCGGCTATGCTTTGTTGATCGGCGAAGATGACGGTCACAGTCCCGTGTTTCGAACCGATATTGTGGGCCGGCACCGTATTTCCTCCGGTGCGTCGCCCCAGGCGGTCATTCAGGCAATTGTCTGTGATCCGTTGGACCAGAACGGATTAAAACTGACGGATATCGACCTTTATGCCCCTGAACTGCAAAATCCTGAGATAACGGTTCCCGCAGGCGCAGGAGATGTTCCCCTGGCTAACTACAAGATGATCGCAGCCATGGCCGTCAAGCGGGGCGAAATAGAGCGGACCGCCATGAATGATTTCGTGGAAAAAGTGGGGCTAATGGGTTTTGCTCCGACTCAGGGCCATATTCCTTCCGGAGTACCTATCCTGGGGTATGCCAGGGACAGTATTATGCGGGGTAAAATCAATCGTATGATGATAATAGGCAAAGGCAGTCTGTTTTTAGGCCGCATGACCGACCTTTTTGATGGCATATCAATAATTATCGAACCTAACCACATGGCTCCCCAGGAGGAAGCAGCGGACATTTCCGGCCTTAAAGCCGAAATAATGGACCTGTTGGGAGAAGCACTGGCGAAAGCGGCAACCGAGATAGCCGGGAGGTGATACTAATGGCTGACCGAAAAATGGCAGGCGACCTGCTGGCGGAGGTATTGTCTGATGCCGCCTTAAAACTGCGGTCAAATAATGGCCTAAAACCAGTGCGGGTTGGGCTGACCACCTTAGGCAGCGAACTGGGGGCGGCAGAACTGATACGAGGTGCTCAGATGGCCATGGTGCATAATCTGGGGATCGAAGCGGTCTTGATTGGTGCAGGTGCCGAAAGCAGCCTCGAAACTTATGCCTGTGCCGACGAAGATGAACAGCATTGTATAATGGAAGAACTTCTCAACCGGGGAAAGATTGATGGTTGTGTAACCGCACATTATCCATTTCCGATCGGTGTCGCTACAGTAGGCCGGATAATAACGCCCGGGCGCGGCAAAGAGGTTTTCCTGGCCACCAGTACCGGCACTTCTGATACCGACCGGGTTCAGGCTATGGTCAAGAATGCGGTTTACGGTATTGCGGCAGCCAGATCGGCCGGTATAGACAGACCCAGGGTTGGTATCCTTAATGTGGACGGAGCCCGGCAGGCGGAGCAGCACCTGGAGAAAATGAGAAATGCCGGTTATGATTTCGAATGGGGAAGCTCAGGACGCGCTGAAGGAGGTCGCGTCTTGCGGGGAAATGATCTTTTAATGGGTTCGGTGGATGTAGCGGTCACCGATACCCTGACCGGCAACCTGCTTGTGAAAATCTTTTCCGCTTATACCGGCGGCGGAAATTACGAAACTTTGGGTTATGGCTATGGGCCGGGCATAGGTCCGGATTTCAAACACTTGATAATGATTATCTCCAGAGCCTCGGGGGCCCCGGTAATAGCGCAAGCCATTAAATACTGCGCCGACATGGTAAGAGGCGGCTTAAGCAGCATTGCCGCCGAAGAAATCAAAAAAGCCGAAAAGGCCGGCTGGAAAGTCGCAGTAAAAATAAAAGCAGCCGAGGCCAAAGCGGTTGAGCCCCCGCCGGACAAGGTAACTACTGCGCAGATCGCCGGCATAGATATCATGCAATTGGATGAAGCCATGGAATCATTGTGGGATTCCGGTATTTTTGCCGCCAGTGGCATGGGATGTACCGGTCCTGTACTGCTGGTCGCCGAGGAAGACCGGTCCCAGGCCTCTATTATTTTAAAAGAAAAAGGATTTGTAGGTTAAAAAACAGGGAGACTGCCATTAGCATCCCTGTTTTTACCTGCTCCCGGGAGGCTAATGGTATTTGCCTATTTTTTCATCCATCGTTACTCCGTCAGGTTTGTAATCAATTTTAATGATCGAAATTACTCTCGGCGCACCGGCCGCTATACAAATATTTTGAGCTTTCTTGACCAGTTCCAGCAATGTATCCAAATCACCTTCAATAGATGTTTCCA
>DHSK01000056.1:4293-15621 GCA_002408445.1 Syntrophomonas sp. UBA5288 | reverse complement strand
CGTTATTCATAGCAATGACAAATTGGGTTTTTGGAATTATGCAAAACTCTCATTTAGCCATAAAAAATACATCTTCCGGATCCATATAAATTCTGATGGGCTGGGGCAGATTACTTAACTCGGCTCTTTGATTTTTGCGTATTTCCCATTGAATATGAAAATCATCCGGCCGTTTGGGAATTGACCCTATTTTCAGGTAAAGGGTGGTGCTGAAGGTCGCATCGCTTTCATCTGCAATCCATACCGGGTAGCAGTTTTCCTGAACGTTTTCAGCTGCCAGTTTAATATGGTTGGCTCTGATTCCTAGGAAGCCTTCCCGGTTTTCAATCCTCATTGCGGTTGCCACCTGGATACCCCAGTTCGGAATTTGAGCAATATGTTCGGATTGGCGGACCGCGGACGCCATATTTTTGCAGCCGGTAATTTTTGCCGTTTCAAGCGTCTTCGGCTGTTGGAACACTTCCTCTTTGGAACCCACCGTCTCTACCCTGCCGTTATTCAGGAATACGATACGATTGCACAGGCGGTAGGCTTCGTCCATGTTATGGGTTACAAAAAGAGTAATTCCCTGAAATTTCTTGAGTGATTCTATGGTTTCCTTAATCAGGTGAGCTTTCAAATATGCGTCCAGAGCTGAAAAGGCTTCGTCCAGCAGTATGATTTTTGGTTCCACCGCCATGGCCCGGGCCAATGCCACCCGTTGTTGCTGTCCCCCTGAAAGTTGGGCCGGATATCGTTTCCCCATATCCGCCAGGTGAAAGCTTTCCAGCAGCTCAGAAACTCGGCTTTGCTGCTCCGCTTTAGGTAAGTGATCCAGCCCAAAGGCAATATTTTCAGCCACGGTCAGGTGAGGAAACATAGCATAATTTTGAAATAAATAACCGGTTTTTCTATCCTGCGGCGCTATATTTATTTTCCGGTCCGAGTCGAAAAAAACCGTATCATGCAAGGCGATTCTGCCCTTATCAGGTTTTACCAATCCCGCAATACAGTTTAAAAGCATGCTCTTTCCCGAACCCGACGCGCCTAATATTCCAATTATCTCCTGACCGCAGGAAAGATTAATCTTGAGCTTAAATCCGGGTAGTTTCCTTTCTATATCGATTGTTAGCCCCATACTACCTCCTCACAGCCCCCAGTTTGATTTTCTGCTGATAGCTGTCCCAGTAATTGGTTGATACTATAACCGTCAAAGAAATTGCAAATATAATCAATACCCAGGTAAGGGCGGCTCTCATATCTCCGCTCTCAGTGGCGAAATAAATAGCCACCGGTATCGTTTCGGTCTTACCCGGAATACTGCCGGCAACCATTAAGGTGGCGCCGAATTCTCCTAATGAGCGGGCAAAGGAAAGGGTCGTGGCGGCTGCAATCCCTGGCCAGGCCAGAGGAACTGTAATGCGGCGGAATACTTTCCATTCAGAAACGCCTAAGGTTCTGGCCGCATTCAGGATATTGGGATCAATCTGCTCAAAGGCCGCCTTGGTGGTTTTATACATCAACGGGAATGCCACCACCACAGATGCTATGACTGCCGCATACCAGGAAAAAATAAGGTTGACTCCGAAAAGATTGAAGAATTTCCCGACAGGTCCATGCCGGCCGATAAGCAAGAGAATGCCAAACCCTGCTACCGTAGGAGGCAGAACAAGAGGCAGGGTAAGGATGCCGTCCAGCAAACCTTGCCATCTGCCTCTGTAATTTGTCATCCACCATGCTGCAGAAATCCCCAGTATAAATATAATGCCGGTGGCAAACAGAGTAACCTTGATAGAGATCCATGCCGGTGAAAGATCAAAGTTCATGTTAAAATTACTTTCTCCTATAAAACGGTAAAGCCATATTTTACAAATACTGCTTTGGCTTTGTCAGATGTAAGGAAATTCAAGAAATCCTGTGCTGCTATCGGCTGTTTGGTTGCTTTAACCACTGCCCCGGGGTAAGTTACCGGATCATGAGAATCTTCGGGTGCGGTTGTAATAACTTTTACCTTGTCTGAAGAGGCCGCATCAGTTGAATATACAACACCTGCATCGGCATTGCCGCTTGCTACCACGGTCAGCACCGATGTAACATCTTTTTGATAAACCGCCTTGGCTTTGGCCTGATCCAGCAGGTTATAGTATGTAAATACCTGTTCGGCATACTTCCCGGCCGGAACCGTGCTGGGTTCTCCCAATGCCAGGTATTTTATCGAACTGTCGGTAATATCCTTGAAGCTGCTCAGCTTAAGGGTCGAATCACCCGGAACGATCATAACCACCTTGTTTTGCAGAAGATTCTTGACAGTACTGTTGTCCATCAGTCCTTCATTTTTTAAAGTATTCATATTGCTGGCTGCGGCTGACAGGAAAAGGTCAACCGGTGCGCCCTGCTCGATTTGCTGCTGCAGAGCACCGGATCCGCCATAGGTGATTGCTATCTGGGCATTCGGCTTTTGTTCCAGATACATGGCCTTAACTTCATCCAGGGCATTTTTTAAACTGGCGGCAGCGGATATGGTCAGGTCAGATTTGGTAATGATGTTGGCGGTATTAGTGTCGCCGGTCCAACTGACATCATATCCCAGAGCGTTGCCTACAAATCTGAAAGGAATGTATATCCGGCTGTCTTTCAGGGTTGCACTGGTGTCCATGGTTATTGGTCCGTAAGAGGTTTGAATTAGGTTGGAGCCGAGCTTGACTTTTATGGAGCCATTTATGGCTGCGGTCTGGGTGGCTTGATCCCAGGAAACGTTTGCGCCCAGATTTTCCGATATGACTCTGATGGGCACCATGGTCCGGTTGGCCGAATCCACATACGGTGTTCCATAATCAGGCGCGATGGAAATGGGATTGCCGTCGACGGCAACATTTACATTGGCTGCTGCGGCCGCTGCGACGGACATCCCCAATAGTACCACCATCATAACGCCTAGAATCAGGACTTTTTTGAATAGTTTCACAATGATTCCTCCTCTTTGCTGTAATTAAAATACTATTTGCAACTATACGAGTCATAAATTAACTTTACTATTTATTATAATTGCGTATTGTTGCCTTTTGTTATATTGGTTTTGGTTTAATTGTTTTTAATGCAATTCTTATGCCATATACGCAATAGCATTCCAATCCCTTTAAATGGCCTTTTCACAAATTTTTTAAGGTCTGGTTTAGTTTCATAATGAGAAAAGCTTTCTCATTATGGAACACGAAGTAGAAAAAATAAAACGCAAGGCTACATGCAGTAAGCTTTGCGTTTTGAAGAATATATTAAAATAGTTGGGTTACTAATAAATCAGCTATCCTCAGGAAGTGATATTACAAATGGGTCCCGTGTTCCGGATGCTTTTATTTCAACTTTATCTCCTACCTTAACCCATCCACCTTCCAGCACCCGGGTGAAGACACCTTCCAATGGCATCACACAGGTTCCTACCTGTTGCATAATAGCACAGCCTTTGTGACATTCTTTACCGATCTGGGTCAGCTCCATAAGGGCTTCGCCAATCTTTATTTGCGTTCCGATGGGTAAAGTGGCTACATCAACTCCTGCAACCGTGATGTTTTCCGCAAAATCGCCATAATTTACATCCGCCCCGAGGTTTCTCATTTTTTCAAAACTTGAAAGTGAGAGCAGGCTGACCTGTCTGTGCCAGTCCCCGGCGTGAGCGTCAACATCAATACCGTAATTTGCCTTTAAATAAGCCTTGCCCACATTATGCTTTTTTTCCCCCCGCTTTTCGGATATATTTACCGATAAAACTTTAGCTTCAGCTGCTTGCATATGCATTATCCTTTCTATGGTTTTATTTATTTATTTTCTCACCCTTGTCCACATTCGGTCGCCGAACCAATCAAAATATCCAGACCATGATCGAGTGCGGGGAGAATAGCCTCCAGAGACTCACGAACTCCCTTGACACTACCCGGCATATTAATGATCAGTGTTTTTCCCCTAATCCCGGCTACTCCTCTGCTCAGCATGGACTTGGGCGTTTTGGTAAGCCCATAATAACGAATTGCTTCCGGTATTCCCGGTGTTATTCTTTCAATTACCTCCAGGGTGGCTTCAGGCGTGTTATCCCGCAAGGAAAAACCGGTTCCGCCGGAGGTTAAAATAAGATTAAGGGACAAAACATCGCAGGCATAGATAATTTTTTCCGTTATAACTTCTTTTTCATCCGGTATTATTTCATAATAATCAACTTTATAATTGGGACCGAGCATTTTTTCAATTTCAGGTCCGCTAAGGTCTACTCTTTCACCGCGGGAACCTTTATCACTCATTACCAGAATCCCGGTTCTATACATAAACACCACCTCACAGTTGTTTTATTATGTATTCTTTCTACCTGCAGTTACTTACTACCTTCTTCAAACTTTTATATTTTACTTCTGATTACGTGTCCGCTCTTACCGCCCGATTTTTCCAATAGTTTGATATCAGTCATTTCCATCCATCTATCTACGGCCTTGCACATATCGTATATGGTTAGCAGAGCAATACTGACGGCAGTAATGGCCTCCATCTCCACCCCGGTTTTTCCGCTGGTTTTGGCCCAGGATTTTACGATTATTCCCGGGTTTTTCTCATCAAAAGTAAAACTTATATCAACCGAAGTAAGACCTAAGGGATGACACATAGGAATAATACCGGCAGTCTGTTTGGCCCCCATAATACCAGCTACCTGAGCTACCGCGAGAACATCTCCTTTTTTAATTACCCCCTCCTGAATGGCCTGCAGGGTCTCTGCCTTCATGCGTATGGTCCCTTCGGCTATCGCCATACGATCGGTATCCGGTTTAAGAGTAACGTCCACCATGCGGGCACGGCCTGCTTCATTTAAATGAGTGAATTCCAATGTTTATCCTCCAATCTGGCACATCTTGCGATAGTTATCACTGCCCCATCCATTTTCCATCTGATGATGGCCCGGTTTAGTTTCAATTGCCTTAATAAACAATCTTCTCAGCTTATCGTCGCTTTGTTCATTTAATAATGCCATTTGCAGATCTATTTCATTTTCATAGTATAAGCAGCTTCTTAGCTTGCCATTAGCGGTCATCCGAATACGGTTGCATTTATGGCAAAAATGGTGGCTGATGGGACTAATAAACCCTAAGGAACCTTGACCGCCGGTAATATTGTAATATTTGGCCGGTCCGGAACCGGTAACCACTTTGTCGTTGGTCAGTTCATATTTTTGTTCAATTTTTTCGCGTATAGCGTCAATGCCAATGAATTTTTCCTGGCTGTAAAAATCCAAATCACCTATAGGCATAAATTCAATGAAACGTACATGCAGGGGATATTTATAAGCCAGTTCGGCAAAATCGAGCACCTCGTTGTCATTAAAGCCTTTAATCGCCACCACATTTAATTTCACCGGATTCATCTGCAGTTCCAATGCTTTAAAAATAGCCCTTTGGGCATATTTATACTCTCCCCCGCGAGTAATATAGCGATATTTTTCCGGATGCATGGTATCCAGGCTTATATTTATCCTTTTTAAACCGGCATCCCTTAATTCTTCTGCCATATCCGCATAGAGCAAACCGTTGGTGGTCATCGAAATATCTTCAATTTCCGGTAAACTGGCAATATCCGCTATTAATTTGGCAATATTTTTTCTTACCAGCGGTTCTCCCCCGGTCAATCTGACTTTCTTAAACCCTACGCCGGCAGCTATCTTTACCAGGCGAAATACTTGTTCCAGGGTCAAGATTCGATCATGACCAATATTTTTAATACCCTCCTCGGGCATACAATATCTACAGCGCAGATTGCAGCGTTCGGTAAGAGAAATACGTAAATAATCTATAGTTCTGTCATTACTATCTAACATTCGACTACCTCCCACCTTGATTTAGTTAATTTGAATTGCAATAAATATGCCAATCATCAAATCTTGTAAAGATTTCGTAAAAACGGGGATAAATCGGCGATTGGCAAAATTAGGTTAAAATAATTTGTCCCAGAATAACAGTAAGGTGGTATCAAAATGAGAATTAAATTGTAATGCTGGAGTTGAAGCGGTAGTCGTGAAGATATGCATGGAATTATTAGCCTGGGCGCGACTTGCAGAGACGGTGAGAAACACCTGTAAAATTGAGCGGATGATGGGGTCGAGTGGTACACCAACAACGGGGACATTCCTTACTCCGGTTCGCGGAGCGGACCTGAGAGGAAGGTGTGTCCCCGGCTGGAATAGCGAGAAACAAACCTTCCTAATAGTTATAAATTGGGCGGTCCCTTTTTGTATTAACTTTTCAAGTTGGATTGATTGGAATCTCTATTGGGTCGGTATAAAACCAATCTTTCCGTGAATCCGCGGTTCAGAGGGTGCTCAACGTTATCCAGGTTTGGATAAACCGCATAGGCCTTAAGGGTTTGCTCCAATTGGGTTCTGACCACACTGGCAAGCAAATCTGTATTCTCTTCATAGATTCTTTCCTCCAGGCCTCGCTTAAGTAAATACCTGATCGTATCAGATATGGTTTCCCCTCTTTTTTTCGCTATAATTTCAATTTGTTCGAATACTTCGGGCAGGAATTTTACTGTTACAGACCTGAGTTTTGTCATAAAAGCCCCTTCTTCCTGTTTGTCCTACCGTACGTTTCTTTATAAAGCCAGCGGTTCAGATTTACTATTAAAACAGCCTCTAATTCATTTTAATCCATAAGAGTTACTTATTGCTATACATAACTGATGGACCTTCCAGAATATCCCATCCGGCCTCTTTCAATACATCCTGGCACCTCTTGACCGTCCATCCCCTTACCGTATTTTCCTCAACGTCTCTGGGGTTCGAGCCTACCTCAGCCCACAGTAAATTGGCTCCGGCCATGGCACCGATGTGATTGGGCTCATGGGTGCAGTTGCCCACCATTTCATAACCGGTCGCCAGTCTTACCGCCGCCAGAATATGTCCCATCTGTCCATAGTTCAGCATACCATGAGCAGCCAAGGGAGAGGCCGGAATGGTAATGCGGCGCCCCGCTCCACTGTAGACCGCCTTCATGTCCCTGGTGTATATCGTTTTTTCCACCATTTCATCCAGGCTATGCTCCGGTCCCACCGGTTCCAAACAGGTCCCCACCAGAAGTCCGGCCTTTTGCGCGGCCTGTATGGTCCTCCATCTCAGTTTAGGATCAATTGCGGTAACGGTGCCTTCGCCCAGACGGATAGCATGATAAATGCCTGTAAATCCGGCATATTTCAGTTCTTTCGCAGCTTCTTCACCGAAATCTCCAACATTGGCGATGAGCGGAATATCTGTTTTCAAGGCTGTTTTTATAGCCCTTGCTACATTCAAATAGTCATTAAAGTTATAGTTGGCGGTTATCATTACGTCAATGGCGTTTGCTCCATCAGCTTCAAATTTTAAACAGTTTTCTATAATTTCATCTAACGGATTCTGTTTGGACTCTGTGAATATTTTATTTATTTCGGCAAAGGAACAAAACTGGCAATTTCTCGGACATGGTCCTACATTAATTCCCATCTGCGCATGTACTTCCGCTTTCCCATTCGAAGCTGTTTCACTGATTTTATGCGAAGCATACTGTATCATATAGGATTCTTCTGATAAATAATTGACGGCGAATAGTTCTCTTAATTCCTGGGCATCGATTACGCCGCCGTCTATTGCTTTGTTAATAATTTGAGCAATATTTTTGTTCATTGTTTAGCCTCCCAATCCAAATTAAAAATTTATATACTTATGCATAGATTTTATTTTTAGTCGGCCCTGCTACTGAGCGGCATATTTCTATGGCTTTGCCGTTAACGATCTCTATGGTTTTATCAGCTTTTTCAGCCAAACTCGGGTCATGCGTTACTAAAATCAAA
Organism: Syntrophomonas sp. UBA5288; assembly: GCA_002408445.1. Classification (GTDB taxonomy): domain Bacteria; phylum Bacillota; class Syntrophomonadia; order Syntrophomonadales; family Syntrophomonadaceae; genus UBA4851. The sequence continues at coordinate 7,788 of DHSK01000056.1, read as the reverse complement.
GCACATCCCTTTTGCGGCAGGCTGTACAAAAAATCACCTATTTGCGCAGCTCTGACCGGATCAAGGTCATTGGTCGGTTCATCCGCAAAAACTATGGCCGGATCAAGTAAAATGGCTCTGGCTATGGCGACTCTTCGTTTCTGTCCAATACTTAACTGGTAAGGATAATAGTTCATGCGGTTCTGAAGGCCTAATTCAGTCAATATTTTGATAGCTTTACTTTCCAGGTTGGGTTTACGCCCCAGGTATGCCGGTACTAAAACATTATCGAGCACCGTAAGAGACCCTATCAACTGGGTGCTTTGAAAAATAAAGCCAAAGGAATGATTACGTATTTCCGACCTTTTATCATCAGATAAATTGGACACTGTCTGCTGCTTAAGATATATATCCCCGCCGGTTGGTTCCAGCAACAATCCCAGTATAGATAATAGAGTAGACTTCCCGCTGCCTGAAGGGCCGGTAATAGCCAGCGATTCTGCCTGCTTGATGACTAGTGATATTTGATCCAGTATTACCTCTTCACCATATTGTTTGCTTATGTTCTGAGTCTCCAAAAGCATCCGCTTTCCTCCTTTCTAATCAATATCACCCAGGGCCATTGCTGCGGAAGGTTCAATTTTGCCGCTTTGCCGGGCCGGGAACCAGGCCGAAATGAAACCAATGAGCTCAAATAGTGTGGTAATCCCAATAATTCCGAACAAAACAGCCGGCCATGCTGCTGGGATAAAAGGAAAGGCTTTTTGCGACTCCAGTAAAAGCAAAATTAGGTAATAGAAGATACTGCCCAGTATGGATCCCAGAATGATACCCCCCGAAGTCAGACATAAAGCTTCCCCAATCACCAAAATTTTTAAATCCCGCCGGGTAGCCCCCATAGCGCGGTAAAGGCCCCACTCACCTTTGCGGTCCCAGGCCAGAGAATAGAAGCGGGCAAACAATTGAAAGATCGAGGCCAGCGCCGCCAGCAGTCCGGCACCTAACATGATATAGAACACCGTATCCAGCTGGTCTTTGATCCCCTGTAAGATATCCGAGGATTTAATCACTGCCAGATCACCCAAATCGGTAATAGCATTGGCAACTTCATCTTTTTTACCTGCCTCAACTTTTACCAGCAGGGCTGATATGATCTGGTCAGGATCTCCATAGCGCTGCCAGAAATGCTGTAATTCCGGTTTCCCCTGGGCCATTTTTCGCGCCAGATCAATATTCATAATTATGGAGTGGTCCAGGCTCGTTCCGGTGGGCTCGAAATTTGCTGCCACATGAACTTTCTTTCCCAAAATGTAGGTATTGCTGCCGATGAAACCCGATACATTTCTACCAGCCAGAACTTCGTTGTAGGCAAGTGATTTAGCGGGTAATTTTTTTAGCCATGACTGTACGGCCCAATCCGTAGCAGGATCAAATCCTATTAGCCGTGTGGCCGTCGCAGTACTGCAACAGGAAGCGTTCAAAGTCTGGGTAAAGAACTGTGCACTTACCTTTTCCACACCGGAAATGTGCGCTACTTCTTTTTCATAATTTTTATTCATATAGATACAGACCGGGGCACCGGTAAACAATAGCTCCGACGAATCCTGCAGATCCCGGGCATCATCGGGTATTACCAGCAGATCTGCCCCCATACGGTTTTCACTGGTGGATAGTCCCATCGTTATGCCGTGATAGAGTAGATAAAGGGCGAAAAGAATGCCCACACTGATTGCGACCGTGAACAGGGTAGCCACCGACTGTATCCATCTTTTGGTTAAACTATGGCGAATGATTTTAAACATTTTGGATCATCACTTTCTTAATTTCAGATTTAGCGGCAGTAAAAACCTGATATAGCCCCAGCAGCAAAAGCAAGATGGCAGTCCCTACGGTCCAGGCTTTAGTTATACTACAGGCCATACCGGCTTTCATGCAAATCCCGATTACCAGGCTTTGTGGAAGCGAGAGCGCCATAACCGCCAGAAGAATAAGAAAGACCGCTGACAGGCGGCGTGCTTCCACTCCCTTTAGGAAAAATTGTCCCGCTGCCACCAGCAGTGCTGCCGCCGAAACCAATATCTCGGCCTGAAAGGTCCAATGGCACTTCATGGGTACGGCTCCGCCCATAGCGGTTTCCACCATCCCGTCACAAGGCGGGAAAATATGGGGTATTAAAAGCATAGTCAACGCAATAAGCGTTGCCACTCCCGCAGTAATAGGCCAGGTTTTATTTTTTACCATTACAAACCTCTCCTTCTTTTGAGCTTAACAGCATCCCGGCATAATCCACCTTATCGGATACTGTCAGATATAAATAAATGTTGGGTGCTGCGGACATGGGCAGTTAGTTTAGTGATTATTTCTATTTCTGGTCTCCCAGCCAGACTAACATGTTCTTGGCCAAAGCTTGTTTATCGGCACCTTTTTCGAGGGCTCCGGCCCGGTCAATCTGGTTCCAAATTTCAAGAATACTGGTATAAGCGAGATCCTTGTCGCCGGATATCCATTTATAGTCGTCTATCAATTTCCCATTGAGCTCAACTGTGCCGGCTACATAGCCTTTATCGATCATTAATTTGGCAGCTTCCTGAGGATGTTCTTCCAGGTATGCACCCGCCATTGAGAATGCTTCAACCAATTTTTTGACATTATCAGGGTTTTTCTTAAGATAAGTTCCGTTTACACCCAGGAAACAACAGTAATATTCGGCCAGCCCTTCATCAAAGGTGTTGGAATAAAATTTTACGGCACCATTCTGTACCGCTATCTCGGCAAAAGGGTCATAAGCGGCAAAGGCATCTACCTCTCCTCTGTTCATGGCTGTTTCCATTTGCGGCAAAGGATAGCTAACCCAATTCACTTTCTGCGGGTCTTTACCAAGTTTAACCATCTGGGAAGAAATTTGAATCTGAGCGATACTGCCTACAGCTGCAGCAACCTTCTTGCCTTCCAGATCAGCTACGGTCTTGATGCCACTGTCCGGTCTGGCAGCACCCTGAATGCACCCGATATGTACACCGTCGACCAGTTTCAGGTCAAGTCCCTGTTCAATCGGTTTAAACTGGTCAGGTGTCGCCTCATAGGCATCCAATTCATGATTCGCCATCAGCGGAGCAACATCAGTGGTGATCTTCAAGAGCTGCGCATCCAGGCCAACCTTTTTAAAATAGCCAAGTTCATGAGCGATAAATATTGGGGCTTCACAGGTCCCACCCCAATATCCAACAATAATTTTGTTGCTCTTGGCATCGGCAGACTGGCCGTTCTTATCTTTACTGTCGGAAGCGCCACAGCCGGTTAAACCCAAAGATAAAATAGCCATAATCAACAACAAAACGGTAGTTTTCTTTTTCAATATAATTCACTCCTAGCATGATCTAATTTTGTTTACTCTGATACGTCGTGAGTTTTGCATAATCTCCGGGACCCCATTTGTCATTCTGATCTTTAATGAAGAATTTTAAGATCCTTCGGCTTTGCCTCAGGATGACATTCGCAAAGTTACTGCTTAATCAT
>DHSK01000056.1:0-4171 GCA_002408445.1 Syntrophomonas sp. UBA5288 | reverse complement strand
GCAAAGTTACTGCTTAATCATAGGAAAAATTTAATTATGCAAAACTCTCACGTCAGCGACCTGCCCTCAAATAGCACCGGTGCATTAGCTTTGGCTCTGCACAACACCCCTTTCTTTTATACCTTGCCCTGAGTTTCATAAACCTGACTGTAAAAGCCTTACTTCATGCCGTGAGAAGTACCGGCAGACCATGAATGTGGCGGCCATCAAATAAAATGTAAGGTATCCATGACTTCCCGGCGGATATGGACAAAGTCGTCTGCAGTCCGGTTGCGTGGCCGGGGCAGAGTGATTTGAAATTCGCCGATGACTTTTCCCGGCCTGGGTGACAGAACTATAACTCTGTCACTGAGATATACTGCTTCCTCAATGTCATGGGTTACTAAAACGATGATGGGCTTGCACCTTTCCCATATTTTAATGATTTCATCCTGTATCGCCATGCGGGTGAATGCATCCAGGGCGCTTAACGGTTCATCCAAAAGTATCAACCCGGGTTCCTGGATGAAAGTTCGGGCCAGAGATGTACGCCCCGCCATTCCGCCTGATATTTGATAAGGATATAAATTTTCAAATCCCTGTAGCCCAACCAGTTCAATGAGTTCCTGTACTTTTTCTCTGCTTTTGCGATAAAGCCCCCGGGCCTTCAGCCCAAAAGCGATGTTGTCGTATACCGACAGCCAGGGAAACAGGTTAGAATCCTGAAAAACAAAACCGCGGTCATAATGCGGGCCGTTGATGGGCTGATGATTATAGGCCAGCCTGCCGTCTTGAGGAAGGTCAAGTCCGGCCACCAGGCGTAGGAAAGTGGACTTGCCGCAGCCGCTGGGCCCTACCAGAGAGACAATTTCTCCATGATCGATTTCCAGGTTGAAATGATCTAGGGCATGTACACGGTTGCCGTCTCCATCGTCATAGATTCTGGTGATGTCTTTAGCCAGCAAATGATGTTCTACCATTTCATCGACCCCTTCTGCCATTTCAGCAAATGATCCCTCAGTTTAAATAACAAACTAATAAGGCTGAAGAAAACAATTGAGAAAACTATGACGGTACTGAAAATCCGAGCGTATTCCCCCCAGGCCTGAGCCCAGGTAATATACCATCCCAGTCCGGCTTTTACGCCCAGCATTTCCGCCACAATCAAAGCGGTAAACGAAGCGCCCAGTCCCATAAACATACCTATAAACGCCGATGGTAAAGCTGCCGGGACCGCTACATGAAACAGGATGTACCACTCACTGGCCCCCAAAATACGGGCAGCTTCGATCCAGCTTTTATTCGTGTTTTTAATGGCAGAGCTTAAGGTTACGGTCAGCGGGAACCAAACACTGAGCGCAATGAGGAAAATACTGGCAGCATGGTTGGTTGGAAAAAGCACCACCGCGATTGGCAGCCAGGCTGCGGAAGGAACCGGCCCGACTATTTTAAGTACCGGGCTGAACCAGTAATTGCAATGCTTGCTCCAGCCAATAAGGATACCGGAAATAAAACCGGTCACAGTTCCAAAAAAGAGCCCGATAAAAAGCAGTTTCATTGAAGCCACAAAACTTTCGGTTACTTTTCCCACATTGCCGGTAAATGAAGCAATGATTTTATCCGGACTGGGTACAAATGGCAGCAGCAGTCTTCCCGTTTTTAATGTGGCTATATCAAGGGCTTCAATCAAAATGAAACTCACTGTGAATAGTCCCACCAGATAAAGCATTCTTTCCCTCAGCCTGGGAGTAAAGCCTGCCATGATCATAAATAAGAGATAGATCCCGATGCATAATTTCAGAAACACCGGATACACAGTTGGTTTATATCCCGGCGGATAAACATTGGGCAGGACCATATGAATATACAGGGCTATTAACATTACCACCGGCGGCAACAGTAAAAGCAGCAACTCTTTTATGGAGACAATTTTCCTGGTTTTCTTTTTGGAAATAAAAATGTCGTTTATATTACTTACAGCATTGTCGTCCATTTAATCAAATCCCTTACACAGTGATTTCAAGGCAGTATATCCTACATCCAATTTGGTGACGGGCCTTTGCGTAATTCCCAATCAGTTCTTTTGAAAAGCTTACGCAGCTCTTCCATGCTTTGTCCGCGTCCTCCTTTTTCGGTTTTTTCTACCAGGTCTCTGGGGTTGGTGCCCACTTCCGCCCAGGCAATGTTAGCACCGGCATTTGCTGCGACCGAAGAGTGTCCCGAACAATTCAGGGGGGATTCGACCCCGGCGGCCAACCTGTAAATAGCATCAAAAAGTGCCAGACGGGAGGAACTGAGCATACCGTATTTCTCAAGCTTGGTTCCCGGCACGGCGATGCGGCCCCCGACCCCGCTGAATACCGGGTGCATGTTTATACTGATCAGTGTTTTTTCCACCAGTTCTTCCACTGTGTGCTCCGGACCCACCGGCTCAACGCAGGTGCAAAGTTTGAGCCCTGCTTCCTGGGCTGCTTTGATGGTTGCCATTCTCGTCTCCACCGGAATCCCGGTCACAACCCCCTCCCCCATACGAACTGCGTGATAAACCCCGTTTATACCGGCTTCTTTCAGCATTTTAGCCTGGGCAAGATCAAAATCACCGGTATTGGCCAGCAGCGGCATTTCCGGGCTAATGACATTGCGTACTTCTCCGGCGATCTCCAACAGCTTTTCAAATTTAAAGTTGGCGGTCGTCAGCAGAAGGATGAGATTGGCTCCTTCTTCTTCATAAGCCCGCGCGTAATCCAGTACGTCCTGCAAAGGCATCTCTAAGACCCCTTGACGCACTTTATTGCATGCCGCAAAAGAGCAAAATTGGCAATTTTTCGGACATACCGTGCCATTAAGGCCAATTTGGGCATGGATTTCGGCGATGCCCCCGGATGCTTGCATACTAAGTTCACGCCCGGCCCATTGTACATAAAAAGAATCTTTGGAAAAGGTATCCAAACCATAAAGATATCCTATTTCCTGCGCATCAAGGCCTTTGCCCTCCATAGCCTTTTCAACAATTTCATAGGTCCTTTGGTTTACAATCATCATTTCTCTCCTTTTTCTGTCTTACCATTGCAATCAGGTTATTTGGAATAATAGAGCGATAATAAATACAATTTGTCTTACACTTTTTCTAAATATGCAATATCTGTGCCAATGTATGGCGGATAATAAGAAGCCCTATAGGTCGGGCTTCTTATTATCATTAAGGATTTGAAATTTGCAGGTATATTCTTGTTTTTGAAATTTCCTGTTTCAATATGAGACTTATTTTTAATTGTCTTTCCCGGCATGTACTGTATCCACCTGTCCTGACCTGAATTCCTTGCGATAGGGTCTGGGGAAATGCTTGTTAACTTCAGATATTCTCCTTCCCTCAAGTTCAACTTTGCTTTTAAGCTGTTTTTGCTTTTTGGTAAATACCAGGCACCTGTTCATTTGTTTCACCTCTTTTGAGCACCCTTTTCATCAGAACAATATATGAAGCTTTTTTCCCCGGCCGTCTTATAGGCTTAAGGTTTTGCCGATAATACAACAGCATTATCGGCAATTTGTTTTACAGTGTTTTTGATGTAAATTTTATGAAAAAACAACCTCTCCGCCGCAGCTTGACCCTGCTCCGGCTGTACAGGCGTAGCAGTGGTTATGTACGATTATTTCACGTTCCCGAAGAGTTTCAGGCGTGAAATCTTTAATCTGATTCGGGGTACAGGCCAGTCCTAACAATTGATTAAAATCACAATCATAAACCTGGCCGTCCCAGGCAACCGATATTTGATTGCGGCACATTATTGCCTCAACCGTGGCTGGATTAAAGCTGTTGGCCAGGCGTTGCATATATCGGTCCAGATTTCCCGATTCATGAAGGAAGGTCAGGAAACGGCCGATAGGAACGTTGGTAATAGTAAATAGTTTATTAAAACGAATTCCATATTGATTCCGAAGCGCTTGACGAAAGTCGGCCTCGATCGCGCTCTGAGACGGTGGCAGAAAAGCGCCCCCGGGATTATAAACCAGATTTAGCTGCAAGGCCGGAAGCAACCCAGGCGGAATAGCCGCCGTCCAGAATACAGGCATTATTAATTCCAGCCATGTTCAGTGTAAAAAGAGTACGTCCGTCTTCTCCCCAACCGGTAGCCGGGTCGCCGTAAATCACGATGGGAGTCTCTCCGTCCAGGCCGTAACTTCCCAGAACTTT
>DHSK01000081.1:1416-3288 GCA_002408445.1 Syntrophomonas sp. UBA5288 | reverse complement strand
TTTTACGGCCGCCGGATTTAACCTCCTGGCTTCAATGCGAATGCTGGCCGGCTTCAATTCCGCTATTTTATCAAGTTTATCCATCATACATAGGGTTCGGGAATTAAATACGTAGAAACGGCAGTCGGCATCGGTGGCAACCGGAAATTTATAACCCTGTTCGTCTCTGATATAGTACCTATCCTGTTGGCAAAAGGCCGGACATTTTCCTTCCTGGCCCATTACCCCTGACAACATGCAGTACTGCGACAGCATTAGAATTAATTCCCCGTGGATCAGTAATTCAGCCTGCCCCAGCGGACCGAATTGCTGCAATTGGGTAAAATTAAGTTCGGGCGAAAGACAAACTCCTTTAACTCCCTGTTCCAATAAAAATCTCAGGGCAAACCGGTTAAATACATTTAAAGTATAATCACCGAATACCTCCAGACCCGCTTGCAGACACCGGCGCAGACTGCCCGGATTGCCTGCCATAACCGGTAATTCATTATTAGTTATTAATTTGAAGGCAGTATCCTGACCGGGGGTCTGAATTCGGGGCAAAACCGGCACCAATTGGTTTTTATGTTTACGGGCATAAGCCGCCAGTTGGTCAAGCTCGGCCCGGGAGGTCCGTTTCCGGGTCATTAACCCCTCCAGCCCCAGATAGACACGGTCAGCCCCTCCATAAAAAGCAGCATAAGCCTGTTCGGCATTACTGGTCATTACTGAAATAAGAGGTTTATTCCCGGTGGCAGTTCCGCTTGTTCGAAGATATTCTTTTTTACCGGCTTGATAATGGTTAAAATCAATTACAGGTGGCAGGTTAGCCTTTAATCGCAGATTCACCAGTCCCTCAGCTGCCTGACGTCTGGCTTCGTTCAGGTCGCTGAAAGGTATGATTAGATCTCCCTCACTGTATAGTTCCAGATTACCCAGCTCAAAAGGAGTATTTCCCATGCGCTCCAGTTTGCCGCGCAAAACATCCAGGGTAAGCGGGTGTTTGGCGGCTAATTGGGCATTGCTGGCCGTATAAACAGTGATGCTGTTACCATCAGCATCGCCAAAAACTAGTTTAACCGGCTTATCTATTTCCATATAAACCCGGGCATCAACCATTATATGATGGCGGGAACGGGGACGTATACTTTCCATGGCAAGTCCAAAAAGTCTCGCATCATAGGTCTTGAACACTCGATCACCCGGGTTGACTTTACTATCCAGTGCTACTTCTATAATATCGCCGCTGCCGGCTTTTTCAACCATTTGGCCGTTTACCCTCATCTCCCTTACGGTAAAGGCCGGCCCCCGTCCTTTGCTTACCCAGATCTCCAGGCCATCACCTTTGGCAACCTTATCCGTCAGTTTAATGCGGGCCATATCATTTCTGTTCTGGTCTACCACCCGGCCAATGTTAACCCCGCGGTTGTTGGGGCGGGTAGTACTTAAAAAGTCGCGGGTGGGGGAAAATAAATAGCCGGAGGAGAAATTGCGGTTAAATATTTTCAAAAGATTGCCGGTCATTTCTTCGGAAGGCTGATATGCATCATCTTGCTGAAGTTGGTCTAATACCTCCCGATAGGTTCTGGCCACAGTAGCAACATATTCAGGCCGTTTCATCCGTCCCTCGATTTTAAGGGAGGTGATACCTGCCTCCTGCAACATATGCAGATAAGGCAAAAGGCACAAATCAGCCGGACTCAGCAGGTATTTGCCGGTATTCTTTAAGGCTGCCCGGTTCTGGCTGCTCTCTTTCAAGAGGCTGTAAGCCAGACGGCATGGTTGGGCACAGCGGCCTCTATTGCCACTGCGGCCTCCGACCATGCTGCTGAAAAGACATTGCCCGGAATATGAATAGCATAAAGCCCCATGTACAAAATACTCCAATTCAAC
>DHSK01000081.1:712-1146 GCA_002408445.1 Syntrophomonas sp. UBA5288 | reverse complement strand
CATGCAGCCTGACTTCGGGCATCAAACGGTTGACGGCCTGCATAAGACCCAGATCCTGAACAATTATGGCGTCTACCCCATTATTCTGAATTTGATAAATATAATCCAGAGCCGCTTCAAACTCCGAATTATCAACTAACGTATTTACAGTAACATATATTTTTTTGTCCCGGCAATGGGCATAATCAACCGCGGCCTTAAGTTCGTCAAGGCTGAAATTCTGGGCTGATTGCCGGGCACTGTAATTTTTCCCGCCCACGTAGACAGCATCGGCTCCATTTTCCATAGCAGCCAGAAAAGCTTCCCATCCACCGGCCGGAGCCAGGAGTTCCATGATAGATCTACCTCCGTGTTAATTGAGAGTCTTGCATAATTAACTTTTTCCTGTGATTAAGCATAACTTTGCGAATGTCATCCTGAACGTAGTGAAGGAT
>DHSK01000081.1:0-581 GCA_002408445.1 Syntrophomonas sp. UBA5288 | reverse complement strand
CTCCGAGATGGAAAGATCCTTCACTGCGTTCAGGATGACAAAAAAGCGTTATTCATAGCAATGACAAACTCTCGATTTAAAGATAAATTTTATTATAGCATATACTAGTACGATTTTTTCTCCAGGCTCTCCAACCGGCTGCAGATATAATCCAGTTTTTCCTGCATAGCCAGTATCGTCTCAGGCAGCGAAAACATTTCCGTCTCAGGAGAAGCTTCCTGTCCGGTGCGGGCAAATATTTCACCGCGTGAGATATCGGTAAAGGTCTGTAATATATCGGGCGGTACTTGTTTAATACCCAGGTCCTTTCGGGTAACGGTTTCCTCCTCCTCACGCAATATGACACTGAAACCTCCACATGATTCAAGGATGCCTTTTTCCACATCATTCAGGTCCCTTATACCATGTTTGCGCAATTCCTGCATAAGATCGTCCACATTGAACTTCTCCCGGGCCAGGTTTTTCTTAAGTATCCTTCCGTTTTCAATTAAAACAACCGGTTTACCGGTAATCAAATTGGAAAGGCTTTGATTTTTAAGAGAGGCGAAACCGACCAGAAATTCCAAAGCAGCAAGGGTTGC
>DHSK01000140.1 GCA_002408445.1 Syntrophomonas sp. UBA5288 | reverse complement strand
AACTCAACGCTTGACCATTTGAATCACCCTAATCGCATTAATTATCCCTTAAAAAGGGTAGGAGAGAGAGGTTCCGGAAAATTTGTCAGAGTAACCTGGAAAGAAGCACTGGATGATATTGCAGCTCGTATGACCGAGTTGAAAAATAAGTATGGCGCTGAAACAATGACGACCATAGGCGGAACCAACCGTACTGATGATTTTGCCCGAAGGCGCTTTTTCAATCTCTTTGGCAGTCCTAATGTAATTCATACCTCACCGGACTGCTGGATTCCCAATTTTCTGATGGAAACAGCTATGCTGGGATGGGGCGCTTTTGACCCTGAGGTATCCAACGGATCCAAGTTGGTCGTAGTTTGGGGCCATAATCCAGGTGCATCCTACCTGCCGGAAATGAGAACCATGCTGGAAGCCAGAGAAAAGAACGGGACCAAGATAATGGTTATAGACCCCCGTTACAGTGAAACTGCAGCTAAAGCCGATCTCTGGCTGCCGATCAAGGCCGGCAGTGACAATGCTCTGGCCTTAGCTTGGTTGAATGTTATTACTACCGAAGGTTTGTGGGATTGGAATTTCGTTGATGAATGGACGGAAGGTTTTAGCGAACTGTGCGAAAGAGTTGAAGAATACACCCCGGAATGGGCGGCGGAAAAATGCGGCATTTCCGCCGAGTTAATTGCTGAATCAGCCCGGATGTATGCGATGGCGAAACCTGCCTGTATTGCCTGGGGAGTTGCTACCGACCAGCTAGGTTTAGGCAGCACCGCCGGCGCTCAGGCCAGAATTTGTTTGCGCGCTATTTGCGGAAATATCGATATACCGGGCGGCGACGTTATGCCCGGACCACATCCCACCTTTATGACCGACTGGGAAATGGAACTCAATGATATGCTGCCGGAAGAACAGCGCGCCAAACAGCTGGGCGCAGACCGTTTTAAGTTACTGGGTTGGCCGGGCTATTCCCTGCTTTCAGAAAATCTGATCAAGGTCTGGGGTAAGTCGATTCCGGCCGAGTGGTTCTGCGAAGCCAATCCATCAATTGTTTTCCGGGCTATGGCTACCGGTAAACCATATCCGGTAAAAGGTGCTATCATACTGGCTGATAACCCGCTGATTTCTTACGGCAACAGTAAACAGGTCTATGCCGGTCTTAAAAACCTGGATTTGCTGGTGGCCATGGAATATTGGCTGACACCATCGGCTCTGCTGGCGGATTATGTGCTTCCGGCGGCTAGTTGGGTAGAAAGACCGGTGTTAACTACCACTTACGGTGTTTCTGACTGGTTAATAGCTTCACAGCGGGGCATTCAGCCTTTATTTGAACGTAAAACCGATGTTGAATTTTGGGCTGAGCTGGGGCACCGGTTGGGACAGGCAGAGTACTGGCCCTGGAAAACAGACGAAGAGGTCTTCTTCTATCGGTTCCAGAACATGGAAACCGGCATGGACAACTATGATGAATTTGTAGAATATGTCCGCATGGATTTTGCTCCCCGCGAATATCAGAAATATTTAACCCAGGGCTTTGCAACCACTACCGGCAAACTGGAGTTGAAAAGTACCATATTGGAAAAGTTGGGCTATGATCCGCTGCCTCATTATGTAGCTCCGCCCTACGGCCCGGAAGCCAATCCGGAACTGTCCAAGGAATATCCCCTTTCCCTTATCGGCGGAGGCGGCTACATGCCGTACTTCCATTCAGAGCACCGGGAAATAACCCGTTTGCGCCTGTTAAGTCCTGATCCGCGGGTTGCCATTAACCCGGCCACCGCAGTTAAATACAGTATTAATGAAGGGGACTGGACCTGGATCGAAACCCCTGTCGGCAGGATTAAGCAAAGGGCAGTTTTGACCGAAGCGGTAGCGCCGGATACGATACAGGCTGAAAGAGGCTGGTGGTTCCCGGAGAAAGAGATGAAAGACCCGGAACTTATGGGCGTTTTTGAATCCAATGTAAATGCGATTCTGGATGATGATCCGGATAAATTGGATGAGGCCTGTGGCAGTTGGTGTACTCGGGGCGTAATGTGCCGGATAGCAAAGGTAGGTGAAGAATAATGCGTTGGGGAATGTTAGTGGATCTAAGAAAATGCGTAGGCTGCCATGCCTGTACGGTCGCCTGCCAGAATATAAATGGTCTCGGTTTTGATGAAAAATGGACTAAAGTACTGCGAGTGGGCCCAATCGGACAATTTCCCAATCTGAGCGGTTATTTTATGCCGGTTCCCTGTATGCATTGTGAGGATGCCCCCTGTGTAGAAGGCTGTCCCACCGGTGCAAGCTACAAGCGCGAAGATGGCATTGTGCTGGTCGATGAAGATAAATGTCTGGGATGTAAATTCTGTATGGTGGTCTGCCCCTACGGTGTACGTACCTTCAATGAGAAGAAGGGTATTGTGGAAAAATGCATTATGTGCTATGAACGTCTTGAAAAGGGCGAACCGACCAGATGTACTGAGACATGCCAGCTGAAAGCCCGTTACTGCGGAGATCTTGATGATCCCAACAGTGAAATATCCATAATGATTGGCAGATATAATGCCAAGCCGTTGCATGCAGAATTGGGAACCAAACCAGCAGTTTACTACATAATTCCTTAGGAGGTGAGAGATAAATGGAGACAAAACAAGAATATTGGGAGGGTCTGGCAGCCGGGAGTTTTTTCCTGGTAGCAACAGCTGCCATGATGTTGGTTACTCTGGCCATTCTGGATTTGTCCGGCAGTGATATTGCCGCTCAGTTGAATGGCTGGGCCGGTTTGGCGGCAGCAGTATTGGGGGCAATCGGTGGACTCTTATTGATGGTTGAAGCCGGAAATAAAACGAAAGCTTATCTAATTGTGGCCAACCCTGCTTCAATGGCGAGTAAAAACGCGATTATGATGACTTCAGTTATAGCTCTGGCCTTTATTTATGCTACCTTTTTCTTTGCTTTCGTTCCCTGGGCGGGACTGGCCGGATTAAGAATGATGGTGGCTGTTCTGGGCATTATGGCCGGATTGATCGCAGTTATGGTTCCGGCCTTGGAATTAGGAGAAGCCAGGGGAAGAGCATTCTGGAATTCAGCCGCTTTGATTCCGGTATTTCTAATTACCGCTGCTGTTACCGGAATGGCTGCGGTAATTCTGGCGGCAGCACTCATGAGCGTGGATGGAAATGCTGCTATCCGTATAATAGATAAAGTTTTATTGGGATTCATCATACTACAACTGCTGTCGGTGTGGGGCTATGTCCGGGGTATGGAAAACTCCGGCGCGGAAGAAGCCAGAAGAGCCGCCGGCAATATTTTGCATGGTGATTTTAAAGGCTGCTTCTGGACAGGAGTCATCATATTGGGCACCGTCGTTCCGCTTGCCCTCTACTTACTGGCCGGCACTTCGGTTATACTCATAATTAAAGCTGTTCTGCTTCTTATGGGGGGGGCCTGTTTTAGAAATGTATTCCTGCAGGCTGCAGTCCGTAAAGTTGTTCCTGGTGAAGAAAACGAGTGGTATAGCCGGGAAGATATTGCTCAATTAGCCGCAGCCCTGGAAAAACGCTGGCAGGAAAAAGCTGAAGTCGTTTGTAATGAACGGAGGTAAATAAATTTGCAGCACATTGTTACTTTGGCTGAAAAAACGGATGAAGAAGAGGTAAGGACTCTGTTGTTGGAACAGGGTTTGGATATATGCGGAGCTATTGAAGACCATGTTCTTATTAAGTCACAAGAGCAAATATGTGCTGCCGGTAAGCTGCATCAGACCAGTACGGACAAGTTTCACTTAGAAGTTCTAGGCGTAAGAAAAGACATGATTCACACCGGGGTTGGCAAGCAGCTGTTAAAGGCCCTGATTAACCAACCCTGGAGATTCTGTCACTCTACTCAGGAACTGGAGAACTATCGGGTGACTACCGTAGCAAAAGGAGGAGCTGAAGGTTTTTATGAAAAACTGGATTTCAAACCCTGCAGCTTCTCCGAGCTGGATGATATCTATATCGAGCAGTGTGATAACTGCCCGGATCGGGGGAATATTTGCCATCCTTCGCCTATGATGTGGAAGAAAAGGGGTTAATATAAATGTTGGAATTTAAAATATTAGGCAGCGGCGCCGGTACCGGCGTACCATCCTTTTTTTGTGATTGCCCGGGATGCCGGGAAAGCAGGCTTAAACCGGAATATAGCAGAACCAGAAGCGGAGCTTTTTTAAATACCCAAAAAGGAAATGTTTTGATAGATGCTTCATCTGATATTAAATTTCAATTAGTGAGAGAAAGAATAAGCCAAATTGATTGTATATTTCTTACTCATTGGCATTATGATCATATTGGCGGACTGGGAGAGTTTGAATTTTACGTACGCCTGGAGCGTATCAGTAAATTGCCGCTTTACCTGCCCGCCAGTGCGGTCGACGCTTTTACCGGCGCCTTTCCGCATTTACTGGATGTCTTCGAAATTATTCCCTGGCAGTTTAATAAATGTTACGATTTTGGCGATGTATTTTTAACGCCGTTGGAAGCCCGGCACAGCGTTGAAACAGCAGGTTTTCTGGTGGAATCAAAAAAACAACGTCTGGCCTATTTCCCTGATACGGCCGGTCTTTCGGAACAAACAACCAGAAAGGTACAGGGAGTTGAATACTTAATATGCGATGCTACTTTCAATGGAGAAAATTGGTATCCGCACAGCCATATGAATGTAGAACAGGCCATTGCACTGGGCAGGCAGATTGAGGCCCAACAAACCATATTAACGCATCTTTCGATTCACTACAGCCAGCCAGTCAGTACCGGGCAATTGGAAAAAGAAATAGCTAAACATCCAGGTGTAATGCTAAGCTGCGATGGAATGAAAATAGATATGTAAGGTGACTACCTGCCACATTAAAACCCTCATTATAAAATCAATCTTGAATGCAAAAAGACAGCATGCGTTAAGGTTGACAGTAAATATTAATTTTTATTAAACCCGCTTACTTATTGTGTAGCGGGATTTTTTTGCCAGTTATTGCATTCCCATATTGGGAAAATAATCAAAATGGACAAAAATGAAATGCGATTTTATTGAACTTTGCTCAAATGGCGAAGTTGGCATACTTTTTGCTTTATATAAAATCAGAAGCATAAACAAGATAAAAAAAACGGAGGAATGAATAAAATGACTAATAATTATGACCAAATATTAATTGAAATTTATGACGGTACCAATCGGAATTGTGAATCCGGCTGTTCAACCCACGGTTTACAATCGGATTGTGCTGAAGCTGTACCCGTCGAGACATTAGTTAAGAACGCCGCTATAGAATTACATAAAAGTTTTGGAGCTAGCGTCAAAATCAAGTATATTAACACGGATAGCAGCGGGATGAATGAACTGTGCCGCAAAATAATAGAAGCCGGGCATCGTTTCCCCATAACAGTGATCGATGGTCAACCACGTATAGCGGGGGCTTTTAATTTAAATTTGATTAAACAAGGCTTAAATGAAATTGCATTTAGACTTATTAATGAAATAAACCAGGGAAACATAAAGAATTAGAAATTTCAAAGCATTATTCATATATATTTCCCGAATAGTTCCCAATATAAAACTTCAAGGTGTTGCTAACCATGCATAATTGCAGGCATTTCCCGCATTCTGAACAATCGTTATAATTGGCATACTTATTGCAACACAGGGAAGAAGAAGGGTTAAAAATTCATCTGACTACATTATATAGTTTTTAAGCTAAATATTCGAAGCCGATGAAATGCCCAATTTTTAATAGGAGGGAAATATTATGTGTTTTAGGCCACCAGGAGCAGCTAAAAATGTGAAGTGTCCTATGTGTGGGATGTTTAATAAGCCGGACGCTAAGAAATGTCGTAAATGCGGTTATGACGGGACCCCTGGATCAAGCAACGTAAAAAAAGACGCAAAAGAAGAAGATGGAAAATAGCTATAATTAATAACCGGGACGATATAAGCAAAGTATGGGAATAAAAAATGAATAATTTACTCCTTAACTGGCCTTTAGATTAAGAAGGCCAGTTTTTTTATGAGCAATCGCTTTAAACTCTTCCAATATCCTGATACTTCCGCCTCTTCTTATCTACTTTATCTGCCCTATATACTTTTCCTGTTTTGAATCTTCTCATAGCTGTCTTCCCAAACTCTTCCCAAAAAGAAGTTACTAAGCTGATTGAAAATTATTGGAGCTGAATTCATGGTTATACGTAATGCCTAAAACTAGGCATTTCAATTTTCTCCGGTAAAAAGAATAACCTGGCACGGATATTGCGATATAGGTGTTCAGATACACAAACTTTTAGAATATCAAATTCTCTTACAGTTAACTGTTACTGAAAGGATGGTGATAAAAAAATTGCATCTGCAGGAGACCCGGATTCCGCTTGTTGGTTGAGTTGGGATTTCGGCTTTTGATAACTATTGGTGGAGATTGGAAGCTAAAAGGAGGGTAAGCGGCAATGAGCAAAGACAAGGGAAGCAAGTTCGTTGATGACGCTACAAACAAGTTTACGAATTACAGTTTCAGCGATTATGCAACCAAAAATGTAAAGTGTCCTAAATGCGGAATGTTTAATCCACCTACGCGTGAAAAGTGCAAAAAATGCGGGACACCTGTTCCCCAAACGAAGTAAAGCACTCAATTTACAAGGTTATTAAGTTATAAGGAGGTTAGCACTTATGGAGGGTAGTAAAAAAGTACAGTGGCAGGAAGGCGATTATACCGTAACCCGTACATGTGCATGGACAGCGCCGGGTTGCCATGATGGCTGTGCCGTTCTTTATTATACCAAAGGAGACAAGCTGGTTAAAGTAGAAGGAGATCCGGAAAGCAAATATAATTTCGGTCGACTATGTATGCGGTGTTTAAATATGCCGGAATTAGTCAACGACCCCAACCGTGTTAAATGGCCTATGAAACGGGCGGGCGAACGCGGAGAAAACAAATGGGAAAGAATCACCTGGGATGAAGCCTATGATATTATCGAAAAGAATGTCCGTGAAATCTGGAGAGATTATGGACCGGAATCAATAGTAACTGCCATAGGAACCGGTCGTAATACCTGGTCAATCGTACCCAAACTAACTTACTCTGCTTTTAAGAGTCCGAACTTCTCCATGGGATTCCTGGCCGGTGACTCCTGCTACCTGCCCCGGGCAGCAGCGATGGGGACCATGATAGGCGACTTCTTTATCATTGATGCATCTCAGTTGGATGAACGCCGTTACGATAATCCGGAATGGAAGCGTCCGGAAGTTGTCTGCATCTGGGGCAACAACCCGATGATCAGTAATGGCGACGGTTTCCTGGGCCATTGGATAGTTGATATGATGAAGATGGGAACCAAACTCATCGTGGTAGACCCCTATCTGACATGGTTTGCTTCCAGAGCCGATTATTGGCTCCAGGTACGCCCTGGTGCTGATACACCCGTTGTGCTGGCCATGCTTAATGTAATTATCGAAGAAGAACTCTATGATAAAGAATTTGTAGAAAAATGGACTTATGGATTTGAAGAACTGGCGGAACGCTGTAAACAATATACCCCGGAAAAAGCCGAAGAAATCAGCTGGGTTCCGGCCGATAAGATTCGGGGAGCAGCAAGACTGTTTGCCAAAGCTAAACCGGCTTCAGTTCAATGGGGACTGGCAATAGACACCCAGAGAGCAGGGGTTTCCGTGGCAAACGGTATTTGTGCCCTGGTTGCCATTACCGGTAATCTTGATGTTCCTGGCGGACAACATATAATTCGTGCTGCATTCGGTGTAGACCGTCTTGCTCATGTATCCTCTGACTGGGGCTTTGCCGAATTAAGTCCTGAGATGAGAGCCAAACGCCTTGGTGTTGACGACTATCCGCTGTTTAAATATGGACTGGCGGCAACATCACGTGGTGACTCGGTTTTAGAGGCTATTGAAACCGGTAAGCCATATCCGGTTAGAATGTACTGGATGGAATCTACCAACACCTTTACATGTTGTTCCTCAGAGTCTAAACGGGTTTATGCAGCTTTGAAGAAAGTACCATTTGTGGTGAATGTTGATCCGGTTTTAACTCCTTCTTCGGTAGCCTTTGCTGACCTGGTTCTGCCGGCGGCAATGAGCGTAGAACGTGACAGTTTAAGAAACTGGTGGACACCGTTGCGCTCTATTTCCAAGGTTCTGCAATATGAAGAATGCAAGACCGATGAAGAGATCGTTTTGAAACTCGGCAAACGCCTGAATCCGGAATCATTCCCATGGAAAAATGTTGAGGAAATGATTGACTGGGCACTTAAACCAGCCGGTGTTACCTTCAAAGAACTGGAAGAAAAAGTTGTAATGTGGCCTGAAGTTAATTACAAAAAGTATGAAAGAGGGTTGCTCCGCCCCGATGGAGAACCAGGATTTAACACTGATACCGGAATGGTAAACCTTTACCAGGATATATTTGAGGAATGGGGCCTGGATCCGCTGCCCGACCATATGGAGCCACCTTACAGCCCGGTATCAACTCCGCAATTGATGAAAGAATATCCGTTAATTTTAACTGCCGGATCGCGGCCCTGGGAATTCTTCCATTCCGAACATCGTCAAAGTGCTACATTAAGGGAATTCCATCCCAACCCCAGAGTTACTATGAATCCTGAGACTGCCGAGAAATATGGCATCAAAGAGGGCGACTGGGTATGGATCGAAAATAACTTAGGCAGAGTAAAACAGGTAGCCGTACTTGATCCCGGAATTGATCCCCGAGTTATTCATGCTGAACATGCCTGGTGGTTCCCGGAAAAAGAAGCTGCCGAACCGACCCTATACGGTATATTCGATTCCAACATCAATGTGCTTACAACCCAGTGTACTACCGGCCCGACCGGATATGGCGCCCCGCTGAAGAACACTATTTGTAAGATATACAAAGCAGAATAATGGAGGTGAAATAAGATGTCACGTAACGGTTTATTAATAGATTATGAATATTGCACAGGCTGCCACAGCTGTGAAGTTGCCTGTAAGAAAGAGTTAGAGCTTCCCAAAGGCAAATTCGGTATTAAACTGGCAAAAAACGGACCCTTTAAATTACATGATAGTGGTGACCAATGGGAGCTGACCTATGTTCCCATTCCGACCCAGCTTTGTAATTTATGCGGCGACAGAGTGGCTGCCGGCAAAAAACCCAGCTGCGTACACCATTGCCAGGCCTCCGTTATTGAATATGGTCCGGTGGAAGAACTCGCCCTTAAATTAAATAATAAAGGCAGACAGGTCCTGTTTGTTCCCGAATAAGGCTTTGGATCGTACTTAAATTAAT
The DNA here is from genome assembly GCA_002408445.1 of Syntrophomonas sp. UBA5288. Classification (GTDB taxonomy): domain Bacteria; phylum Bacillota; class Syntrophomonadia; order Syntrophomonadales; family Syntrophomonadaceae; genus UBA4851. The sequence goes on along the minus strand of DHSK01000140.1, from coordinate 20,242 downwards.
TGTAATAGCTATTCGAAAACTGAGAAGGGTTCCCTCTGAAAGAGGGTGCCCTACTCGGGTTTAAAGTATTTATAGGGAGTGAAGCAGAAATGTCGGAAAAGCTTGAAAAAAAATGGGAGCAGCTGCCGGAAAGCGATAAACAGCTGATTAATACCCTTAATAAAATCCAGGAGGAACTGGGGTATATTCCGCACTACCGCTTAACCGAACTTGCAGAGCAGTCAGAAGTGCCTGAGTCACAGCTGCACGGTCTGGTAAGCTTTTTTAATTGCTTTCGCAGTCGTCCTCCCGGCAGGCATAAGCTCTTAGTATGCTATGGGACAGCCTGCTACGCCAAAGGCGCTCCCTTAATAAACGATCGTCTGGCGGATGAACTAAAACTTGAAGACAATGCCGATACCTCAACTGATGGCTTTGCCACGGTTGACCACGTCTATTGCGTAGGAGCCTGCAGCCAGGCTCCGCTGGTAGTGGTAGACGGACAAATAAACGGTAAACTGAAATCATATGAGGTGCCTATTCTGCTTAATAAATTGAGGAAAAAAGGATGATAGGCCGTTCACAGTTAAAGTGTCCGGCCGTACACAACTATATGGTGTCCAAGTCGGCTTGGGAGGATAAAAAGAAAAAAGCAGAATTTGAGCCATACAAACCATTGAACTTTCCCGTGCATATACCACTTGAAAGCCTGGCCAGTGAAGGTAAATTAACCTTATATGGCAGTAAGTCCCGGATCAATGTAGGAACGGCTGCCTGCGGAAGAGCAGCAGGAGCCTTAAATATCTATAATAATTTAGAGCAAAGAGATTGGAATGAAAAGGCCCAGGTCTTTAAAACGGGATGCATTGGAGCCTGCTATGCAGAACCACTGGTTAATATAAGGACAGCCGACGGGAAACATTACTTTTATGGTCGCGTGGACACCAATTCCATGTGGCGAATTATTCGGACTGCGGAGGAAGGGGGGACCGTTTCCTCTCCCTATCTATGGGCCGTAGCCAGGGAACGCCAACCGGACTTATTACGAAGTTTTGAGGATTTAGAACTGATAAAAGTGTACAATCCGGGTTTCGATGAATTTTTCCGGCCGCAGGTGCGGCGTATAAGCGGCCGCTGCGGGTTGGTTGATCCGGAAAATATAGCAGAATATGTTGCCATGGGCGGCTACCGGGCACTCCAACAAGCACTTTTTAAGCTATCCAAAAGACAAATCATTGACATGATAGGGGCTTCCGGTTTAAGAGGCCGGGGAGGCGCAGGATTTCCTACCGCAGATAAGGTTAATATGGCCTATGAAAGCCCGGATCCGGTTCGTTATGTAATTGCCAATGCTGATGAAGGTGATCCCGGGGCCTATATGGATCGGGCCCTTTTGGAAAGTGATCCTCATAGTGTGCTGGAAGGTTTGATCATTTCAGCTTTGGTAACAGGGGCATCTCAGGCATACATATTTGTGCGCCATGAATACCCGTTGGCTGTTCAGGTATTAAATAAAGCTATTAACAGCGCCCGTAAAGTACGCCTGGTAGGAGACAATATTTTAGGTTCCAGTTTTAGTCTAAATATTACAGTGGTCGAAAGCGGCGGAGCTTTTGTATGTGGGGAAGAAACCTCTATGCTGCAGGTAATGAAGGGCCAGCGCGGAGAACCGCAGCTTCGTCCCCCTTATCCGGCCAGCCGGGGTTTTCGGGAACATCCCACTGTAATAGATAATGTGGAAACACTGGCTAACATTCCCTGGATAATACTCAACGGGGCTGATGCCTTTCGTGCAAAAGGTACGGAAAAAAGCCCGGGTACAAAAATATTCTGTCTGGCCGGGGATATAAAGCGCAGCGGATTTATTGAAGTCCCCCTGGGTACCGGCACGAAAGTTTTGGTGGAAGGGGTGGGAGGCGCAGTTAAAGATTCGGTTAAAGCTTTGCATATTGGGGGCCCGTCCGGCGGTATTGTTCCTTACCGCGATTTTCCCCTGGATTATGAAACAGTTGCCTCTGCAGGAGCCATCATGGGTTCGGGGGGACTGGTGCCTCTGAGTAAAAAACGCTGTATGGTAGATATGGCCAGACATATGACAAACTTTATGGCCAGTGAATCCTGCGGTAAATGCAATATCTGCCGGGGTGGTCTATTGGAGTTGGAAGCCCGGCTCCTGGCTCTGACAATAGGTAGAGGTTACCCAGGTATACTTGATGAAATTGAAGAACTGAGCAAGTGTATTCCCCAAATCTCCCTCTGCGGGTTAGGAAAGACAGCCGCCAATCCGGTTACCACAACTTTAACTTATTTTAGAGATGAATATGAGGCTCATTTAAAAGGTAAATGCCCGGCAGTATCCTGCAAGCCTCTCATAGATTTTGAAATTATTCTGCCCTGTAAGGAATGTCATGCCTGTTATTCGGTTTGTCCTACCGGGGCAGTTAAAATGCGGGCAGGAAAAACAGATCGCCTGGTGGTTGATCCCGAACTCTGTATAAAATGCTGGGCCTGTTATGAAACCTGTCCTTTCGACAGTATCAAGATATGTTCGGAGGAATTTTCATGCAAGAACTGGTAGAAATCACAGTTGACGGTAAGAATATGGCGGTTTCCGCGGATACGACAGTGCTGCAGGCCCTTCGGGAGCATGACATATACCTGCCTGCTTTATGTTATCATCCTCATCTGGAAGCCTATGGCAGCTGCGGCCTGTGCCTGGTGGAGATATTAAATGATGATAATTGGGAAACCAAACACGCATGTTTGCTCAAGGTTAAAGACGGTCTGCAAATAAGAACAGACACTTCAGAACTAAGGTTACTGCGATCGTGGGCAGCCAAAATATTTCTGAGACATAGACCTTTTCTAAACCATAAAACCGAAAATTTCCTGCTAAACCTGGTACAAGATGAGATTAAAGAAAAACCGGAAGATGAAAACCTAACGAAATGTATAAAAGATTTGTCTGGGTACATGACGGAAGGTTGTATATTGTGCGGACTTTGTGTAAGGATGTGCAGCAAAATAGGAAAGCATCACCTTACTTTTTTAGGCAAAGGCAAGAATCTCCGTATTAGCTTTGTACGCGGAAAAAGTGGCGAAACCTCATGTGGGAATTGCCGGGCCTGTTGCCATGTATGTCCGGCCGGGTTTATTACCTCTAATGCCGAACAGGCATTTAGTGCTAAATTGTATTAATAACTAAAGATTATTAAGAAATAAGGTTAAAATAGTAAAAGGGGTTTTGTCGAATTCAATCGTATTGTGTTATATTGATAATATGAGTATCTATTTAATACCAATAATTTATTAGGCACTTTTGCTACTCGTCGTTCGTCGTATCTAGCTCATCAAATCCGGATTATACCTATAGGAATTATGATAACTAAATTAGTCTGACGAAGGAGGATTCCGACGTGAAGACAAAAGAGTCGGGTATGCATAATTCAACTGTATACCATAATCTTTTTTCCAGTGATAAGTACGACATTATGACCCAGGAACGCTGGGAAGGGATAATAAAGTGCAAGAAAAGATTTCTGGAAGACAAAAGCTATGATCCGCGTACTTGCCCGCATATGAACCCGGATGTAGCTGCTTCTTGGGTCAGATGCCGCCAAATGGGTATTGACCCACACCAACCATTTCTTGGTCGCCGTTTGAACAGTGAAGAGTTCTCACATGTCTTAGAAAAAAATGGCCTGCTTATTGAAATTACCAAACCTTTGGTTAACGCGTTTAAACACTTAGCCATTTCCACCGGTTATGGTTTATACCTGGCAAATAATAAGGGGATATTTTTACTGCATGAAGGTGAGGTTTTGCCCTTACCTTTATATTCCTACCCATTAACTGGATGGATGTGGGATGAGAAAAATATAGGGACAACAGCTCATTCCCTTAGCTTGCGACATAAACACCCTTTTCATCTGACAGGTGTCGAAAATTACAGCGAAGGTATAGAAAATATTATTGCCTCATCAGCCCCTATACTGGATGAGAATAGAGAAGTTATAGGTACTCTGGTTTTGGCCCAATCTTTAATCGATGAACCCTGGAAAGATACTTTTCAAACGCTATGCTCGAATACCCTGGGATTGATAACAGCTATCAGTGTAGCGGTTGAGGCACAGCTAAAACTAAAAAGAAACTTTATTAATCTCAAAAGAGCTAATGAGACCGTGGAAGCAACATTAGCTTTAATAGAAGATGGTATCGTAACTATTGACAAAAACGGCACCATCATTTACAACAATGCAGAAGCTCAACGGATATTCAAATTAACGCCGGATGAAGCAGGTAAAAAAAATATTAACGACTTTTTAGCCGAAGAGTCATCTTTGCTGGTATTAGCTCAAAAAGGAGATTCGGTAACTATAGAAGAAACTATCTACCTCGATCAAAAAGAAGCTCAATATATAATACACATCCAGCCAATTATGGATGATGATACGGGTGAATTGGATGTGGCAATGTTAACCCTCAACCATGTTGGAAAAGTAAACGCTTTGACCACTAACCGTGCCGGAGCAGTTGCCAAGTTTGCGTTTAATGATATTATCGGTGAAAGCGATGCAATTAAAAAGGCTATCACCAAAGGCCGATATTTTGCCAAGTCGGCGGAAAATATTCTTTTAATCGGCGAAAGCGGAACCGGTAAGGAACTATTTGCCCAAGCTATCCATAACCACTATTGCTCTAATGGTCCGTTTATCGCAATAAATTGTGCGGCAATGCCAAGGGAATTAATCGAAAGTGAATTATTTGGTTATGAAGGCGGTAGTTTTACCGGGGCCGACCGCAGCGGAAGGCCGGGTAAAATTGAATTGGCCGAAGGCGGCACCCTTTTCCTTGATGAAATTGGCGACATGCCTTATGAACTTCAGGCTGTATTATTACGAGTTTTAGAGGATAAGCAGGTTATGCGTATCGGCGGCCGGCGCTATAAAAAAGTCGATTTCAGAATTATCGCCGCCACCAATCAAAACCTGAAACAAATGGTAATAGATAAACTTTTCCGACATGACCTTTATTACCGGCTTTCGGTTTTAACTATCCACATCCCCGCGCTGCGTGAAAGAGAGCGGGATGCAGAAATCCTGGCTAATTATTTTATTAAGAGGTATTGCCGGAAAATGGGTAAAAATGCTCTGCAAATGAGTCCGGCTGTATCAAATATAATTAACAATTATGAATGGCCCGGAAATGTCAGGGAACTGGAAAATGCCATGGTTTATGCGGTTATTAACGTTCAGGGTGATATAATTGAAATTAATGACATGCCCGAAGAAATTTGCGGTAAAGGAAATCTCAATCACACAATAGAAAGAATAGTAAGTAATGATGATGATGGTGATAAAGCAGGTGAATTCCCCTCCTTAAGTGATATTGAAAAAAAAGCGATAACTAAAGCGTTGTCAAAATCAGAAGGTAACGTAATCTTGGCAGCATGTTTGTTGGGTATCAGCAAATCTACAATTTATCGAAAACTGAAAGAATATGATATTCACTATTAAGTGTTTCTGAATTATAAAGATATAAGATTAAAAACGAATAAAAGCAATAGTAGTACCCTGGCAAAATCGAATAATTTGTCAGGGTACTTTTTATCTATTAGTAGTCTTGGCTAAGTCTCAAAATGAAATTAATTTTCTATTATTACACTAACTACAAAAAATTACGCATAAATAAAGTCCTTTAAATAGGCGTTTTTAAAAATTTAAATTTATGGCACGTTTCTTGCATTTTGTGTATATTGAGTGTAGTAACTCAAATTTTGCCATTTAAGATCGACAATTAAATACCTCCGAGCCCGTTTACCTAAGGTAAAACTATGGTAGCGCGGCCTGGGCTTCAAGTCCACAGGGTTGTGAGAAAAATCTTGCAGCCTCCATTCATGGAAAGGAGAGCATAATATTGACCTCGGTAGGCTTCCTTATTTTCCATGAAAACAAGGAAGTATTTTTTTATGCGGAAGGTTCAGACGGTGTCATGAAGTCTTATTAATAAATTTTAATGGGAAAGGAAGTGCAACAGAATGCGTGCAATAAGGGTAGAGGATGCGGTGGGAACTGTCTTATGTCACGATCTTACTAAAATTGTTCCGGGCGAATGTAAGGAACCTGCCTTTAGAAAGGGTCAGATAATAACGGAAAAAGATATTCCCGAGCTTCTAAATATGGGCAAATCCCATATTTATATCTGGGAAGTAAAAAAAGGACAGGTACATGAAAATGATGCCGCTAACCGGCTTAGCTGGGCCATAGCCGGATCAGGAATCAGCTTTACCGAACCCAAGGAGGGTAAGGTAAGTCTAATAGCCGATTTTGACGGTATGTGCACTATAAATGAAGATTTGTTAGTTGGAGCTAATATGGTTGAAGACATAGTTATAGCTACCCGAAACAATCGAAGACCCGTTAAAAAAGGTGATACGGTTGCCGGGGTACGAGTAGTACCTCTGGTTATTGATGAAGACAAACTTCAAACTGTGGAACATTTAAATGAGGGACAAGCTACCATAAGCATAAAACCTTTTCGTCCGTTAAAGGTAGGTGTAATTACCACCGGCAGCGAGGTATTTTATGGTCGTATTGAAGATAAATTCGGGCCGGTGGTCAAGCAGAAAATTGAATCATACGGATGCAAGGTGTTCAAACAAATTATAGTTCCCGACGATGTAGAACAAATCAAACAAGCGATTTATACCTTAATGGCAGAGGGAGCAGAATTAATTCTGACTACGGGGGGAATGTCGGTAGACCCGGATGACCTTACCCCCCGTTCGGTTCGGGAAGCCGGAGCAGATATTATAACTTATGGAGCACCGGTATTGCCGGGAGCAATGTTGCTGGTTGCTTATTTGGGCGAGGTGGCCCTGCTTGGATTACCCGGCTGCGTGATGTACCATAAAACTACGGTTTTCGATTTAATGATTCCCATGGTTCTGGCCGGGGAACCCATAAGTAAAGCTATGGTGGCCAAACTTGGCCTGGGAGGACTTTGCTTAAACTGTGAAGTGTGCAGATACCCTATGTGCACATTTGGAACCGGTGCTTAGAAAAAAGGAGGTATTAGACATGAAAACAGGCTTACAGTTAGAGGAAGCTCAAGAGCTCTTGTTCGATCTCGCAGCACCAGTTGGCAAATGTACGGTAGCATTGCTGAAATCGAATGGCAGGGTATTAAGCCAGGATATTAAAGCCCCTATAAGTATTCCTTCTTTTAATAAATCAGCCCTTGATGGTTACGCTTTGATCGCCGATGATACACGTCAGGCCGAACCGTCCGGACCGGTTCAATTAAAGGTAATCGAAGAAATCAGAGCCGGTTTGGTAGCTGAGGAAAAGGTTGTGCCCGGTACAGCTATAAAACTCATGACCGGTGCACCTATTCCAGACGGTGCCAATGTAGTTATTAAATATGAAGACGTGGTCAGAAACGGTGATTATATTTCAGTATTTCAAACCCTAAAAGCCCAGGATAATATAATCAAGACGGGGGAAGACGTTGTAGAGGGCGAAGTAATAGCATCCAAGAGTACAGTAATCACGCCTCCCTTAATAGCTTTACTGGCAGGTATAGGAGTCGCTCAGGTGCCGGTTTATAAAAAAGTAAAAATTGCTATTATGAGCAGCGGTGACGAGCTGGTATCACCATTTGAAGAACTGCCGACCGGAAAAATATATAATAGCAGTCTATATGGATTATTGTCACGCTGCCAGGAGTTAGGGGCGCAGCCCTTAGACCTGGGGATCGTACCCGACCAAATAGAGGCCGTTAGCTCTCGAATGGCTGAGGCCCTGAAAAAAGCCGACATTATAGTAAGTACCGGCGGTGTTTCGGTGGGCGACTACGATATCATCAAAGATGCTATGGTGGAGGCCGGAGCCGAAATGCTCTTTTGGAAAGTAGCCATGAAACCTGGCTCTCCCATTGCTGCGGCTAGAAAAGGGAAAAAACTTCTGATTGGCCTTTCGGGCAATCCAGCTGCGGCTATGATTACCTTTGATCTAATCGTAATTCCACTGATAAAGAAATTGATGGGAATAAGGAATCCATGGCCTGACCAGATTAAAGGGATATTGGCGGACAACTTCAAGAAATCAAGTCCGCAAAGAAGATTTCTGCGGGCCCAATTGGAGAAAAAAGATGGTATTGATTATTTAAAACTTACCGGAGAGCAGGGTAATGGAGTTTTAAAATCCATGGTAGGGTGTAACGTGTTGGTAGATATACCTGCAGGCAGCGGCCCCTTAGTGTATGGACAAGAAGTAACCGGATATATTATTGGCAATGTTACTGATGCTTACCGGAATTGAAACAGATGAAATTACCCCAACCGGACAGATTTATTATAGTCTGTCCGGTTTAATTTTGTAGGCGCTCTATTATTGAGCGCTTATTTTATTTTAAGCCTATCCTAAAAAGATACTGTGATCGCAAAAAGGGATTATCCAAGTATCTTAGATTCTTTCAGGTATAGCAATCAATATGGCTGAATGTAAACATCTCAAAAAGAGATATTGCTATTGGAAAAGGTTATTTATAAAAACCCCTGAAAAAGCTACTTATAAGAGTATTTAGTTATTTTTGCGAAAGCTGGCATACTTCATGCAATAATATAGAACTAAATGTACTCTCCCAAAATTTTTATCCGGACATGCGTCCAAGTATGATCTTAAATTAACAAACGTTTTGGAAACTGGTTCGGAATAATTAAAGGAGGTGTCTAATCGAACACACATGTAGTATCTTGTTTTTTATTCACAAGTATCTATTCAGGAGGCGTATTTTTTAATGAAAAAGGAAAATTTTTTAAAGTTAGATGCTAAAGCAAAGGGAGCGGCTTGTCAAGCAGAGCTTGATGCGGGTAAAAGTTATGAAGAAATTTTAGCGGAACTGGGCCTGACCAAAAAAGAGTTGGAGATCCAGCATGGTATTTATCATGTTAAAGGTAAGTTTATGGTTAAACTTATGCCGGGATATCAGAATAGAGGAAATGGTAAAGATGTATTATAGTCTTTAAATTGCCTGATTTCATACGGTCCAAATAGGCTAATACTTTGGCTGGTACTTGTATTAAAATAATGTCGTGCATTAACAGGTGTAAATTAATTTAGTAATAGCTTATACAAACAGGCTATGTCGATTAATTTTATTTCATATGAAGCTCTAATAAAAAGCTTGTACATATACGTACAGGCTTTTCATTTCTTCCAGTGATAGTAGATTATTTTTAAGGAGGGTATGAATTGTCAATAGTTAACGCATCTGTTCGAGTTATTGATGAAATTCAAAAAATGTTGCCTGAAGAAGATTTACAATCAAGAAATTTAAGAATTGCAGCTAGAATCGATTTGGATGGAGATAAGATAGGCCGAGGGTTTCAACTATTTCAGAGTGAGCTCACGTTGAATGATCAAATCCAAGCATTTGAGGGATTTAATATTATAGTCGCCAATATATTATTGCAAATGTATGGAAGCTTTACGCTTACTTGTGTAGAAAAAAACGGCAAAACCAGGATAAACATAATACCTGAACGAAGTTTTACATCACAGCTATATAAAGGCGAAACTTTAGGCACTGCAAAAAACATATAACTATATGAGAATTCATTAAAAATTTGTATTAAACCGCTTCCGGTTTTAAATATCGGAGGCGGTTTTTTCTTGGCTTTATTATTCCTTTCAACATATATTTGGAGTTTGCGATCTCACAATATCCTAAAAGGATACTGCGATCGCAAAAAAGGACTATTGGATTTCTGCTGATTTACCTGCTTTATCAACATATAATCAACAAATTCATCATCTCAAAAAGAGATTATATGCTTTTAAAAATATGATCATCTCAAAAGCATCCAAACAACTGATTTTAAGGCATTTTAGACCGCCATAAAGCGGTTGGCATATTTATTGCTATATTAAAATGTCAGTCGAAACATGAGACTTGGCGTTAATCCTCAACACCGAGAGGAGGTGTAAAAAGCAGGCAATCAAACGGAAAGACTTGTAACGATGAACGAATGTCCTTCTAACTATTGGAATGCAAGTTCTTGAAAGGGTGAGATAATGAAAAAAGAATGGCAACAACAAGAAGACGGTGTTTATAAAGTAAGAACATGTGGTTGGTCACCTCCTGGAGATCATCCGGTGGGATGCGGAATGCATCTGCATATTAAGGATGGTAAACTTGTTAAGGTCGAGGGAGATCCGGAACATCCTATAACCGAAGGACGCTTATGCATTAGATGCTTATCACTTCCCGAATATGTAAACCATCCCTCACGTATAATTCATCCCATGAAACGCGCCGGCAAAAAGGGCGAGGACAAATGGCAGAGAATATCCTGGGATGAAGCTTGGGATATTATTGTAGACAAAATTAACTATTACAAAGAAAATTATGGCGCTGAATCCATCGTAGTATTCGGCGGAACCGGTAGAGAAGCCTGCTTATATTATTATCCGCTAGGCTTTGCCGCCATCGGAACTCCGAATGTATGCTACCCACAAAGCGGTTGGTCTTGCTATGGACCCAGATGTGCAATCACCGACTATATCCTGGGTGCTGGATATCCTGAAATAGATTATGCCGGCTATTTCCCTGACCGCTATGATCATGAAGGCTGGCATTTACCTGAATATATTCTGCTATGGGGTAAAGAACCATTAAAATCAAATCCTGATGGCTTCTTTGGCCACTCCATTATTGACATGATGAAGAGAGGCAGCAAGCTCATAATGGTTGATCCCAGAATGAACTGGCTTGCTACCAGAGCGACCTATCACCTTCAACTGAGACCAGGTTCCGATACGGCTCTGGCTCTGGGAATGCTCAATGTTATCATCAATGAAGATCTGTATGACCATGATTTTGTAGAAAATTGGTGTTACGGCTTTGAAGAGCTCAGCGAACGTGTTCAGGAATATCCAACAGACAAAGTTGCTGATATTACCTGGGTTAAAGAAGAATTGATCAAAGAAGCTGCCCGTGCCTATGCCAAAGCAGGTAACAGTACGATGGGCTGGGGTCTGGCTATCGATCAAAATCCGAATGGGGTTCAGCTTGGACATGCTTTATTGTCAATTGTTGCTATTACAGGCAACCTGGATGTTCCCGGTGGCGTAACCATTGGACCACCTGCATCACTGGTTGGAAAATGGCGGGTTGAGACTCGGGCTGAATTATCTGAAGAGCTTTGGGACAAGCGTATTGGAGCCAAGGAATGGCCGGCATTATCTACAGCTCTGGCTACTACCCACCCGGATGAAACACTTGATACTCTGGAAACCGGAAAACCTTACAAACTTAGAATGGGTTGGTTCAACAGTACCAACTTCATTACTCCGACTTGCTCCGCCGCACCGGACAGGTGGTACAGAGCACTTAAAAACCTGGAATTCTGTGTAGTACAAGATGTATTTATGACCCCGACAGCTATGGCTTTTGCTGATATATTCTTACCCTTGTCATCATTTGCCGAGCACGATGGTATCGTTATAACTCACTATGGCAGAAATTCCGTATTCCTGGGAGCGATGAATAAAGCTATCCAGGTTGGTGAATGTAAGTCCGATGTTGAAATGATGATTGAATTAGGCAAACGGACTAATCCGAAAGCCTGGCCGTTTAACAGTGTTGAGGAGTTCTTCGACTTCCAGTTGAAGCCAGAGCTGGGCTTTGGATTTGCTGAACTGAAGGAAAAAGGACTGTACCAACCTGATTACGAATACGAAAAGTTTAAAAAAGGCAAGCTCAGAGCGGACGGTGAACCCGGATTCAATACAGTTACCGGATTGGTAGAATTGTGCTCCACCCTCTTTGAATCATGGGGAGAAGATCCACTGCCGTACTTTAAAGAACCACCGTATAGCCCATATAGCACACCGGATCTTTACAAGGAATTTCCTCTGGTACTGACAACCGGTGCCAGAAATTATGCTTCCTTCCATTCAGAACATAAACATGTAGCAAGTTTACGGGAAATTGCGCCTGATCCGATTATGGAGATCCATCCTGATACCGCCAAAAAACTTGGCATAAGTGAAGGTGATTGGGTTGTTATCGAAAACCCGTTTGGCAAGGCCAAGGAAAGAGCCCATGTTACACCTGCCATTGATCCCCGAGTTGTTCACGCTGAACATGGCTGGTGGTATCCGGAAAAACCGGCTGACGAGCCCAGTCTGTATGGTGTATGGGAATCAAACATTAACACCCTTATACCTCATAAGCACATTGGGAAACTCGGCTTCGGCGCTCCGTTTAAGAGCATACTTTGCAAAGTCTACAAGGCAGAAGACCAAAATTTTTATAAGTAATTAATCCAGTCGACCGAAAAGAAAAACTGATTGGAGGAAAACAAATGTCGCGTAATGGTTTAATGATAGACTATGAATATTGCACCGGCTGTCATAGCTGCGAGGTAGCTTGTAAAAATGAATTAAAGCTTCCTGTTGGCAAATGGGGAATTAAACTTGCTGAAATTGGCCCCTGGCAGGTGGTAGATGATCATTATGAATGGAATTACATTCCTGTTCCTACCGAGTTATGTAATATGTGTGAAGAGAGAGTAGCAAACGGCAATCCACCTTCCTGTGTACTGCACTGCCTGGCTAAATGCATTGAATTTGGACCACTTGAAGAGCTTGCCAAGAAAATGGAAGCCAAAGGCAAGAAAGTAATGATGTATCTTCCCTAGTTTAGTAGTTTGTCCTTCTGGGATGCCATGACAAGTCCCCTCAAAAGAGGGGCTGTTATGGCGTAAGCGGTTTAAATCTTACGAACTGTTTATCTATTCTACAACTGATAATCAATTCAATACTCAAGAAGGAAGGAGGAGTTTATTTATGTGCTTCAGACCCGCAAATTTATCCAAACCGGTTGTATGTCCAAATTGCGGGAAAAAAATCCCAACTATGGCAGGAATCAGGCAGAAAAAGTGCCCGTTTTGTAAGACAGAGCTTCCTGAAGAGACTATAACTTGTCCAGAGTGCGGTCATGAAAACCCGGTTTCAAATAAAGTGTGTGCAAATTGTGGCTTCAATGGGAAACCAGGATCAGGGAAGGTTAAAAAATAAAGAACCTGACAGTATTTTAATCAGCATTATAATAGAACTTAAATGAGCAATTTTAGCAAAACCAGTAAAAGAGTTACTTATGTGAATCGCAGTATATTGGTTATTCCGGGTCAGTTCAGGTCCGGTAAGTGAGAACCAGCTCATCTCCGGATTAATTGGAGCCACTCTTTCGGACGATAGAGACATTTGAGAAATCCGCCGTATTTATATTTATCTCCACGGCCCTCTTGATATCGGGCCCCTGCACCCTCTGGTCTCCCTGGTCTTGGGCGAAAATCAGATGGATTCCACCAACAAAATTCTACCAAGAGGGTACTACCCCATATAAAGAGGCTTCGCGGCATAAACGCTCTATATGGAATATCGAACGGAACTCTGGCTCATTTTTTTCGGATAGGTGTTTCAGTGGTTACCGGACAGCGGCTGTGAGGGACTGGTATATGCAGGATATGAAAGGGGAATATGATTAGTGAATAATTTCAGTATATCCGAAGTTATAGATTCATTTGGTGTAAACAAGTTTACTTGGTGGGTATTCTTTTTCCTCGGTATGGCTATGGTATTTGATGGTTATGACTATATGATTGTCTCCTACACCATGCCGCAAATAGCTCAGGAATGGGGCTTAAGCGCCGTAGCAAAAGGCAGCTTATCATCTTGGAGCCTTATAGGTTTGATATTTGGTGGCGCAATATCGGGTATCGTATCTGATAAATTCGGAAGAAGAATGACCTTAACAATTTCTATCGCCGCATATGCCCTGCTAACAATTCCCATATATTTTTCCAACAGCTTCACAATGTTTGCCACGTTCCGCGTACTAGCCGGAGTAGGACTGGGTGCATGCATTCCTGTTGTAACAACTATTTTTTCCGAATCTACACCAACTAACAAACGTGCCATCTTTATAACTTTCGGTATGGCATGGATGATCGTAGGATGGGTATTAGCTGGTCTTATAGCCACTGCTGTAGTTCCTGTCTACGGTTGGAGACTTTGTTATCTTATTGGTGGTTTTCCTTTGTTATATTCAATTTTCTTATATTTTAAAATGCCTGAATCAGCCTACTGGTTTGCAAATAAGGGGCGCAAGGTTGAAGCTATTAAAGCTCTGCAAAATATTGAGAAAATTATCACAGGAAAATTTACCGATCGTGATCCTAATGCATTAATTGTTCCGGCCCCACCTAAACAAGCCGGAGTAAAAGCCCTTTTTAGTAAAGATTACAGATCTGCCACTGCCGGTATATGGCTTACATATTTCAGCGGCTGTTTTATTGTTTATGGTATTAATGCCTGGTTGCCATCATTGATGCTAGAAAAAGGGTTAAACCTAAGTTCAGCTTATGGTTTGGCTATTGCACAAAACGCCGCCGCGGTTATTGCCAATTGCTCTACCGGTTTTGTAGCTGAAATTATCGGACGTAAATTTAATCTGGTTTTCAGTTTTGCGGTTTCTGCAATTGCTGTTATCATTATGGCAACTGTAGGTGGCTCGTATGCAGCAATATTGGCTGCGTGTATTTTCCTGGGATTCGCTGTTAACTATGCAATTACTGCTGTACAGCCATTGATGGCAGAGTCTTACCCCACTGAATTCAGAAATACCGGCGTATCCTGGTGCCAAGCATTCGGGCGGCTCGGTGGAGCAAGTGCACCAATTGTAGCCGGAATAGTTATTGGAATGGGTTTAGGATATTCAATGTCCTTTATGTTTTATGTAATTCCTGCGTTGATCGGCGCAGTGGCAGCATGGATATTTATTAAAAAGGAAACTAAGGGTAAATCCCTTGACCAACTGGCCGAGGAAGAGAATAAGGGCTCTATTGTGATGTAATTTATTTACTATAAAGGGCATCCATTTTAGATGGGTGCCTTTTATATATTACACATCTGCTGTCAAACAAATTATTATAGTTGGTTACGCTTCAGTAAAATATATTTACCTTTTTGGTACTGTTCTATATTTACAGGTTTTTAATTCCCCATCATCCGAAGGGGTTAAATGTCTTCTACATGGATTCGCACATAGCTGTCCAACATACAAACACATAACTGTAGGGGGCGGAACAAGTTCAGGCAGATCCGCACCACATTTTTCACATTTAGTGGCTTGTTCGTTAAAATTAAACTTACCACAATTAGTGCACTTTCTTGGTTTCGGTTTGGGCGGTTTACAACCACCGCAATAGGGATTACAAGACCAACACATGGTTTACCTCCTCATTGCTCCTGCGATTATGCAATCTATGTATGTTATAATAATATTGATGTAAAGGGGTTTTTAAGGTATTTGTTAATTGAAAAAAGCAGAAATTACATACCCTTTTTATGTATTAGCCTAATATTATATTATATCAAAGATTATTTAATTTGTATACCAATTAAGTGTAGATATATTTTTAATTGAATGTCGCACTCAACGCTTGAACAAAACTTTATGATCTATTGACCATAGTGTAGATAGTGTAGAGGAGGTAGTTAATGTTGGGAACCATTAGCTTGCATCAAGATAATTTGTCTACACCTTTTGATTTTCCTTGCCAAGATATTGAGCCTGTTATGTCTCGGGAACGTTGGGAAGGTATATTGGAATGCAAAAAGCAATTTTTCAATAATAAAACATATGATCCTCGCTCCTGTCCTTATATGAACCAGGAAGTAGCCGCGTCCTGGGTAAGATCTCGCAATTTAGGAATTGATCCCTATCTCAAAGTTACTCAGCATTCTATGACTGATGCAGAATATAAGGCCGTTTTGGATGAAAACCGTCACCTTATTGAAATTACAAAGCCCATCTTTAATACATTCAAGAAGATGGCAATTTTAACTTCCGGCTACGTAATGTATTTATGCGATAAAAATGGAGCATTTTTATTATCGGAAGGCGAATTGAAGAGAATGCCTACTGAGCATGATTCAAAAATAGGTGTTATGTGGAATGAAAATACAATAGGGACCTGTGCACATTCGATGTGTATGCATCTTAGACGGCCGACCCAATTGATGGGCCCGGAACACTATTGCGTAGTTCTACAAGATATTATGGCTTCGGTTTCTCCTATAATGGATGAATCCGGAGAAATTATTGCTACTCTTTTTTTTAGCCAGCCTTTGATAGATAAACCTTGGTTAGATAGTTTCCAAAATCTGCGTTCACATACTCTGGGATTTATTACGTCAGTAGCGGCGGCTATTGAGGCCCAAATTAAATTGAAAAAAAGTAATGATAAGCTGCAGGAAAGCTATAACGATTTGGCCACTGTCCACAAAACCCTGGAAGCCACATTGACTTATATAGATGAAGGAATCATAACTATTGACCGTTCAGGGAAAATAATACATATCAATCAGGAAGGTATCAGGGCGTTAAGACTGAGACCAGAAGACATAGGAACTAAAAATATAAGTGAATTCCTGAGCAATCAATCGCAACTGTTGTCTTTAACGCAGGAAGGCCAAAATGTCACTATTGAAGAAACTATTTACTCAGGGAATGATGAGCAATCTTATATGATTTCAATCCAGCCAATTTTCAACCAAGCCACTAAACAAGTTGATGTGGCAGTTTTAAGGCTAAATCTGGTTGAGAAAATAAATGCCATGGTAGCTAGTCGATCAGGTGCTATGGCCAGTTATAAATTTGAAGATATTTTAGGTGAGAGCAAAGAGTTTAAGAAAAGCTTGTCACTGGCACAACGTTTTGCCAGTTCGCCGGAGAATATCCTATTATTAGGTGAAAGCGGTACCGGAAAAGAACTTTTTGCCCAGGCCGTCCATAATGCACATCGTCCGCAGGGACCCTTTATTGCTGTTAATTGTGCGGCAATGCCCAGGGAACTTATTGAAAGCGAATTGTTTGGTTATGAAGGTGGCAGTTTTACCGGTGCTGAACGAAGCGGTAAGCCCGGAAAAATTGAACTTGCCAATGGGGGTACATTATTTCTTGATGAAATCGGTGACATGCCGCTGGAGCTTCAGGCTGTTTTGCTGCGGACCCTGGAAGATAAACAGATTATGCGCATAGGTGGCCGCCGCTATAAAAAAGTTGACTTCAGGCTAATTGCTGCTACTAACAAAAATCTTTATAAAATGTTCCAGGAAAATCAATTTCGCGAAGATCTTTATTTTCGATTATCGGTATTGACTATAAATATCCCTCCCCTGCGTGAAAGAACAAATGATATTGAAATTCTCAGTAAAATTTTTATTGAAAAATATTGCCAGAAACAAGGCTGGAAAGTTCCTGAACTTAGCCCGGCAGCACTAAAATATATTACTGAATACCAATGGCCCGGAAATGTCAGGCAGCTTCAAAATGCTATGATCTTTGCAGTAAATACTGCCCAGGGGGACATTATAAAACCCGAGAACCTTCCTAATTATATTATTCTGGATACAGCTCCGATTAAAATTGATCCGTCGACTAACAGCATAGGTGATATAAGTGAAATGCTGTGTCTGGAGAACCTGGAAAAGTCCGCCATAGGAACAGCCCTGATTCATTCTAACAATAATGTACCTGTTGCGGCTGAAATTCTTGGAATAAGCAGATCTACATTATATAGAAAACTTAAATACTATAATATAGAACATGAACAATAAATTTATTCATTCTATAAGCTAAAGTTGCTAAGCCTTTAGCCTTGTTAATAAATCGGGCTAAGGGCTTTTTAATGGAAAACATCAGCAATGACCAGGTTTGAAATACAATCATAAAATCTCATAATGGAACTTGGCTTATTATTTTGAATAGAAAATACCCATTCATAGAAGTGATAAATTCGCTAGAAACCCACTTTGGCAGGGTTGGTTCATTACTTATACAGTTTGGCATGATTATTGCATTAATATAGACATATAAGTTAAAATCTTAATATTAGTGATACCTAAGCTTAAATTGCTTAAATGGGGTGTATATTTACGGAGGTGTAAGGTTATCAAACACGCAATTATAATTTTTACAAAAGTACCGGAAGCAGGGAAAGTCAAAACCAGATTAACCGCCCAGCGCGGCGGAATACTTACGCAGGAAGAGGCCAAAGATTTTTATGAAGCGTGTTTACTTGATACAATCGATGTTTGTACTTCAATAGATAGGGCACGGGTTTGGATTTGCCATAATGCGGCAGGCGATAGAAACAACCTTAATTTGCTTATCACACAGTTGAAGCATACTGACAAAATATCAGGCATATTTTCAGACCAGGGCGGCAGCTTTGATGAATGTATGCAATACGCGGCGGAGTTTATATTAAAGCCGGGACAGAAACGGAAGTTGGCCGAAAGCATTTTGATATTAGGTGGAGATGTGGTAGGGCTACAACCAAGTACACTGAATGACGCCATTGAAAAGCTGGAAATGCTTAGCAGCAGTTCGGCAAAACAGCAGGCAGATATTGGACCGGCCATGGTTGTTAGCGCAGATCAGGAGGGTGGTTTTAATCTGGCTGGTTTTACCTGCAATACGGACTTTGACTTTCAATCCGTCTTTTATAACATGGATGGGGTAACAGCATTGGAAGGACTGGCCCAAAAAGCTCGCGAAAAAAATATTCCCCTTCTGCCGCTGGATATGGTGATCGATGTTGATTTGCCGGTAGATCTGGGAAGCATGATCCCAGTCTTAAATGTTTTGGAACAAGGCGCAGGCTATGACCCAAGAATTATTGCTCCTTCTCGCACTATTGCTGTAATTAAGGATCTGGGGTTGCAGTCATGTGCTCAGCCGGTTGAAGGGTGGGGTTAAAATTTCTTTATATTATCTTCAAAGATTGCATATTCCTTGATTTTGCGATATAGCGTAGATCTGCTGAGACCCAATAGTTTGGCGGCATCACGTATATGGTTATTGGTATCATCGAGAGCTTTTTTGATAACCATTTTTTCAACCTCTTTCATAGAGGGGCTGCTTTCCGCCTTTTCTGCTGCCGTATGGTCAGATAATAATTCAATTTGCAGAAGGTTCTGCTCCGAACCTGGATCATTTTTAAATTTAGTTATTTCGTCGGGCAGGTGTTCGGAACGAATAATACCATCACTACTCATGCATGTAGCATATAACATAACATTTTGCAATTGCCGTACATTTCCCGGCCAATTATATTGCAGCAAAATATATTTAGCCGCATTACTTAAAGTGGGGGGCAACAGCCCCTGAGCCCTGGCTGAAATTTTTATAAAATGTTCTGCCAGTTCAATAATATCTGAAGTTCTTTCCCGCAATGACGGTATATTAAGTTTAAATACCGAAATTCGATAGTATAAATCCGAACGGAATTCATTTTTTTCAACCAAATCGAGCAAATCTTTATTGGATGCCGAAACCAACCTAAAATCCACGGGTATATAGCGGCTGCCTCCAACATGCATTATCATTTTATCTTCCAGTACCCGCAGAAGCGCAACCTGCAGTTCAGACGGCATATCACCGATTTCATCCAGAAATAGAGTTCCGCCATTGGCCAGCTCAATTTTACCGGGTTTTCCCTGACGCTCAGCGCCGGTAAAAGCTCCTCCCTCATAACCAAACAATTCACTTTCGATTAAGTTTTTAGGAACGGCTGCGCAGTTTATTGCTATAAACGGACCGTTAGGCCGGCTTTCATTATGTATTGCCTGGGCATAAACTTCTTTGCCGCTCCCGCTTTCGCCCTGAATAAGTACATTGCTATTAAACCGGGCAAATTTTTTCGCCAGGTTTAAAATTGCCATTGATTGCGGAGAAGTACCAACTATTTTTTCAAAGGTAAATTTGGTAGCTGAACCAGTGCTTAATTTATGGATATTTTTTATTTTTTCAGCCAGAGCAAATGTTAATATGCACCCGGCATTGTTGCTATTATAACTTTTGATTGGTTGTATTGAATAAATGTGTATTTTTTGATTTATTTTTTTTACTTGTATTTCCACGCCAAATAAAGGCTTGCCGTTCTCCAAAACAGATCGTATCAAAGGCTGGCTGCCAAGGACCTTTTCTATCTGTGAGCCTACCAGTTCTTCGCCATAAGATTCGAAGATTTCATGAGTTACATTATTGGCTACTGTGATCATACCTTTTTCATCAATTATTATGACTGCATCGTTTGCTGCTGCCAGAGTAGTGTCAAGCAGTTCATTTTTTACTGAAAGCTGATAATCCTTCTGGATAGCTGATATACTGCTCCCAAGGACTGAGA
>DHSK01000102.1 GCA_002408445.1 Syntrophomonas sp. UBA5288 | reverse complement strand
AAGGCAGCATCACTCCCAAAGTATTTATACCGGGGTGAATAACCTCTTTCGGCAATATACTATCATCTTTGGCCGCCAGGATAACAATGGGTGCTTGAGGTGAGGTCAACCATTTTTCTTCCACCTCGCTGATCATACAGAACCGTTGCGCCGCCTGCAGATTTCTGGTCATTATCGCAAATGGCTTGGCATCCCGTTGTTTACGCTGCCGCAGTGTTTTTATGGCCTGGGCGTTAGTTGCATCAACGGCCAGGTGAAATCCGCCCAAACCCTTAACCGCAATTATATTGCCCTGTTTGAGCAGGTCAAGCGGACTCTCCCCTACCACTTCGCCCCGCCGGTTTAGCAAACTGGTATGAGGCCCGCAAACCGGACAGGCATTAGGCTGAGCATGAAAACGGCGATGCAGGGGATTATCATATTCCTGCTGACAGGTCGGGCACATAATAAAGGGAGCCATGGTAGTCATGGCCCGATCATAAGGAACATCTTTTATTATGGTAAATCTGGGTCCGCAATTAGTACAATTGGTAAAAGGATAACCATAGCGACGGTTGTGCGGATCCAGTACCTCTCGCTTGCAATCCGCGCAAGTAGCGATGTCAGGTGATATCATGACTGTCTTTTCGTCCTGATTATCACTTTGCCTGATGGTAAAATCCTGACAGCCCCGGGGTTCTATAGATGAAATCTGACAACTTCTAATAATAGCCATAGGGGGAGGATCATCCACAAGCCTCCGGGCAAACTGATTAAGATTATCAATATTACCCTCCGCCTCAATCAGAACTCCGGCTGATGAATTCAATACCCAGCCCTTAAGTTCATACTCGTGGGCCAGGCGGTAGACATGTGGTCTAAACCCCACCCCTTGTACAATACCTTGTATTTTAATTTGATAACCGGCAATATTTGCCTGCATTCTCATACCTGCTTCGTATAAATTTGGAACTTTGGAATTAAGGGCCAATATGCCGCATCCAAATCTAGTTACTGGCTATTACATTTTGTATTTCATCTTTTATCAACTCGGCCAAGCGCGGAACCCGCGCAGCAACTTCAGGAGTTAATTCCATACCCCAGTCAATCACTTTCGGTTCCACCCCAAAAACAATTATTTGAGGATGATATCCCAGCAGATTAACCATTTGTACAGCTTCTATAAAATGCATCTGATGAAGAGATGTATAATTATCATCCGGTTTTAATCCCAGCTCTTCCAGAGGAGCCCGGTAAAGTGTACCAGGTTCTCCTCCGGCCTTAAGAGCGTCTACTACGATTACCGTATCCGCCTGACAAAAGAAATCTACCAGGTCATAGCTGTGGGTACCGCCATCAACCAGACTTACCTGGGGAGGAAGATTCATTTCCATGAGACGATTAATCACATGTACTCCCACTCCCTCGTCCTGGAGTATGTAATTGCCGATACCCACTACCATAATACTCTTCAAAGCCATCCTCCTTGACCATGTCTAATAATTCTTAGATGCTGACACCTTTATCTTCCCCATGCACAACCGGTTCGTCAAATACACCGTGTACTCCATGATCAAAATCAGCCGGTATCTTACCGGTAAACATGGATTTCAGAACAGGTATTCCTTCAGAGATATCCAGGTAGACATGAGCCACTATACATAGCACAAGTACCCAATTTATAACATAGTGGATTACTCTAACCGCTATAAGGCCGCCCAGTAATCCTCCCAAACCCATAAAGGTATTGGGCATATACATGATAAAACCAGTTATAATCTGGATAATGGCCATAACGAAAACGCCGGTATACATTGCCTTTTGCCCAGGATTGTATTTACCATAATAAGGATGCTCTTTAGCTAAAAATGTATAGTATTTTATCATGCTGGGCAATTTTTTAAAATCTGTTTTTACATCAAAAATTATATTTCTCCAGTCTCCGGTAGCAAAGGCATAATAAAGCCTTAATACTACGCCTGCACATAACACATAGGCCATGCAAAAGTGCAGCATTCTGGGATTATCCATATTGTGAAATAACCTGAAGGACAGTGGTGCATGAATATAGAATCCGGTCAGGATCAGCAAAGTAATCGAAATCATATTAATCCAGTGGCAGATTCTGATCCAGGCGGAATGTCTATTCTCCATCGCTTTTTTCATCATTCCACCCCCTAATTGATTGCGAACTGGCTGATAGTCTTCTTGTCAGGAGTCATAAGATGAATAGCACAACCAAAGCAGGGATCGAATGATCTGATAATTCTGACTATCTCCACAGGATTGTTGGGATCCTTTATAGGAGTGCCGATAATAGCCTGTTCCATCGGTCCAGGAGTTCCTTTTCCATCCCGGGGCGAGGCATTCCAGGTAGTCGGTACTACCGCATTAAGAACAGCGGTTCTATGATGTTCGATCTTGTGCCAGTGTCCCAATGCTCCGCGAGCAGCTTCACATAAACCCATGCCCTGTGCAGATGCCGGCACCTCATGTGGAGTGCAAACCGGTTTACCCGGTTCAACCTGCATAACCCATTCATCCATGGCATGAGCTACCGCCGAGCACTCAATTGCCCGGGCAAAATGGCGGCCCATAACTGAGAAAGCTTTATCTCCCAGCGCAGCCACATCCTTTTGTTTGGCAACCCATTGTCTGGCCAGAGGTCCAACCTCCATAGCTTCGCCGTTATAACGCGGAGCCTTGAGGTAAGAATAGGCATCTTTCTTGGTGGGATCAGGTACGATTACCGCATCAGTAGGCTGATTTCCTCCGGTATCATCCTTAAACCAGGAATACTTAACTTCTTCAGCAATCTTATCAGGCTCCAGGGCTTTAAACTGGCCACGCACATAGACTCCTGCCGGGAAGAATTTTTTCTTCTTTACATGATCCAAACCTTCCTCTAAAGGCATTCCTCCATAGGCCATCATGTTCATGCAGCCACGGCCGATATCAAACCAATCTGAGTAAACCTCGGCCACCGCTTTAACTGTAGGGACATAAACGTTATCTACAAAACTTATTAATTCTGCCAGACGAGTTTTGAACTCGAAAATCTTTTGGGTATCGGGTACCTCAGTAACACCACCAGGTACAATAGCCTGTACGTGCGGCATTCTGCCACCCCATATAGCCAACATCTCCTGAGCCTTGCGGCGCATATTCAGAGCTTCCAGATAGTTGTCCACAGCCGCTTTATTTACATCGTCAGGTAAGCGATAATCAGCTTCATAACGGGGAATGAAGGGCGGAACATCAGGTCCCTTGACATAATCCAGAGCAGCAAGATGGAAAAAATGAAGTATATGTGACTGTATAAAGTTGGCACCCAAAATCAGATTTCTAATAATTCGTCCGTTGGGAGGAGGTTGGATTCCAAAAGCATC
>DHSK01000064.1 GCA_002408445.1 Syntrophomonas sp. UBA5288 | reverse complement strand
ATCAGGCTTTTGCAGTTAGACCTGGTAGATGAAGCATTAAGCGCTGAAAGCATTTGGATTTGTGCTACCTGTGAAACCTGTTCGGCCCGATGCCCCAGAGGAGTTGATATTGCATCTTTAATGGATACTCTGAGACGGGAAGCTTTAAAGCAGGGTAATTTGGAGAAGAAAGTTGCTGCTTTCAATCGGGCCTTTTTAGGGTGTGTTAAGAATTACGGCAAAATTTATGAACTGGGCCTGATGCTTCAATATAATATTGCTACCGGGCAGTTCCTCAAAGATGCTGACCTGGGACTTCCCATGATGACCCGGGGCAAGGTAGGCATTTTACCTGAAACCATTAAGGGACGCGATGAGATGAAACAAATCTTTGCACGAGTCAAACAAATGGGAGGTGAACAGTAATGAAACTGGCTTATTATCCTGGCTGTTCACTTGACGGCAGTGGTGTTGAATATGGCCTTTCCGTGAAAAGAATGGCTGAGCTTCTGAATGTGGAATTATGCGAAATAGATGATTGGAACTGCTGTGGAGCCACCTCTGCTCATAATACGGACAAATTACTTTCCCTGGCTCTGCCGGCCCGCAATCTGGCCAAGGCTGAGAAGATGGGGATGGATACACTGGCGCCATGTGCCGCCTGCTACAATCGTTTTCGCCATACGGAGCATACTGTACGCCATGACAGCGAAATGCGCAGCAAGGTTGAAAAAGCTATTGATATGGAATACCAGGCTGCAAATGAAACGCTTTCCGTACTGGATTTACTGACCAGTAAAGTGGGAACGGATAATATTCGTTCCCAGGTAGTCAAGCCTTTACAAGGAATGAAAGCCGCTTGCTATTATGGCTGTTTGCTGGTGAGACCGAAGGAAATTACCGGTTTTGATGATGAAGAGAATCCTCATACCATGGATGATATTATGCAGGCTCTGGGAGCAGAGACCATTGATTGGTCCCATAAGACCGAATGCTGCGGTGCTTCCCTGGCTACCTCCAGACCGGACGTAGGCGGCAAAATGATTTATGAAATTTTGAGAAATGCCAGTGAGGCAGGTGCTGAATGTATTGTAACGGCGTGCCCACTCTGTATGATGAATCTGGATATGCGTCAGGCCGGCACGGAAAAGAAATTTAACACCAAATTTAATATTCCGGTTTACTATGTGACCGAGCTGCTGGCTATCGCCTGTGGTGATTCACCTCAAACGGTAGGTACGCATCGTCATTTTGTGGAAGCGGTTAAATATCTGGAGAACCTCTCCACGGCAGCGGCAAGTCCGGCGGAAACGGTTAGAGAAGAAGCGAAAACAGAAAACGGGGAATCGGACGAAGCCTTACAAAAGAAGATAAATGCACTAACTATCGGGTTCCAAAAAAATCCGGCTAAAATGGCGGCACGTTTAATTGCGGAGGAGGAAAAAGCTGCAATTTTGGTGGAAATAGTCAGCAGCGATGAGAAAAAGCTGGCCAAGCTGGCATCGTTAATGGCGACTGATAATGATAAAGCCGCCAAAGCGGCTCAGGCCTATGTTGCAGCCGAGATAAAAAAACGGGGTTAGTACGAAAATACTGTTCTTGTCATTCTGAACGCAGTGAAGAATCTTGCCGATATTGATGATTAACAAGGGAAGGATCCTTCGTTAACACTCAGGATGACGCATTTTCATTAGTGGTTGTGTCCTTGGAGCATGGTCTGTTAATTAATACTAGTGCGCACAACGCAGAGGAGGGAGAAAGGATGAAGAAACGTGTAGGCGTATTTGTATGCCAGTGTGGAACAAATATAGCCGCGGTAGTTGATACCGAACGCGTAGCCGAAGAGATAAAAAAAGTGCCGGGCGTTGTATATACGACTACCTATAAATATATGTGTTCCGACCCGGGTCAGGAATTAATCCGTAATGCCATCCAGGAACAGAAATTGGAACAGGTGATAGTGGCATCATGTTCACCCCGCATGCATGAAAGAACATTCCGCACCGCAGTGGAAAGCGGGGGTATGAATCCTTACCTTTTTGAAATGGTTAATATCCGGGAACAGGATTCCTGGGTTCATCATGACAAAGAGCAGGCTACTAAAAAAGCTATTGATTTGATTAAAATGGCGATTCAAAAAGTAGTACGCAATAAGCCATTACAAATATCCACCATCCCGATAAACAAGAAAGCGTTGGTTATCGGGGGAGGCATCGCCGGTATGCAGGCCGCCTTGGATATCGCTGAAGCCGGGCATCAGGTGGTTCTGGTGGAAAGGGAGGCCAGCATCGGCGGGAAAATGACGCAGTTGGACAAGACATTTCCCACCATGGACTGCGCCGCTTGAATAGGCACCCCCAAGATGGTTGCTGTGGCGCAGCATCCTAACATTGAACTCAGAACTTATTCTGAAGTTACTAAAGTTACAGGTTATATCGGCAATTTTAATATTACTATCAAACAAAAGGCCAAATATGTGGACTGGGATATATGTACCGGTTGCGGTAGCTGTACCGAAAAGTGTCCTACCAAAAAGCTAAAAGACGAATTTGATCTGGGTATGGGTCTGAGGACTGCCATTCATAAAGTTTATCCGCAGGCAGTTCCGGGCAAACCGTTTATAGATGCCGAGCATTGTATGAAGCTAACCAAGGACAAATGCGGTGTATGCGAAAAAATATGTCCGGTTAAGGCGATAAGATTTGACGATAAAGACAAGATTACTACGGAAGAATTCGGAGCCATAGTTATGGCTACCGGCTACGATCTGTTTAAATGGGAAGAAGTTTATGGTGAATATGGATATGGCAAATATCCGGATGTAATAACCAGTTTGCATTTTGAACGACTGGTAAGTTCCGGCGGACCTACCGGTGGAAAAATACAGCGCCCGTCCGACGGCAAAGTGCCGCAAAGCGTTGCTTTCATCAAATGCGTAGGCTCCAGGGACGATACCAAAGGCAAGAGTTACTGTTCCCGGGCTTGCTGCATGTATACGGCCAAACATGCTTATCA
>DHSK01000192.1 GCA_002408445.1 Syntrophomonas sp. UBA5288 | reverse complement strand
CTTTGATCGAGCCGGAAAAAGAAATTTTAAAAATTAAAGAAAGACAGGCTGCCATTAACGAACTGGCGGATAAGCTTGATTGGCGACAACATTTTTTGGCTGAGGGCAGTTCCATTAAAAATGGCTTAAAAAATCCTGAGTCGGTACTGAAGTGGGCGGAAAATGAAAACTATATATTTAGGCGCCCGTGGTTGATAGTGGTTATAAGATTAATTTCGGCAGCTACGGTAGTATCATTATTATTGCCATTTATAAACATCCGTTTTCTCTACCTGACCGGGATATTGTTATTAATTCAGTTAATTCTATTTCTTATAGGATTAAGATTTCATACGAATGCTAATGAGCTTACCTATCTGCATAAAGATACAATTCTTACTTTCCAAAAATTATTGACCCAAATTGAAAGGGAGAAATTCGCTGCAAAGTATCTATCCGAGCTAAAGTCAAGCCTGACCGACTCAAATGGTAACTACGCTTCAAAGCAAATTAATGAATTATCTTTCATTTTCGATATAATGACTTTTAAAAACAGTCCCTTGATTTATTTTATCCTTAATATTATCTTCTTATTGGATTACCATTGCATGTTTGCGCTGGAAAAGTGGAAGGGGAAATCAGGCCACAGCTTAAGAACCTGGCTTGCTGTAATAGGCAGGTGGGAGGAACTATCCAGTTTAGCTACGATAAAGTATGATAACCCCGACTGGTGCTTTCCACGCTTCACCATTTCAAACCAAAATCTTTCTGCCCAGGCCATGGGGCACCCCCTTTTGTTTTCAGAGGCCCGGGTTTGTAATGATCTGAATATAAAAGGCAGCGGCAAAGTCTTGTTGATCACCGGGTCCAATATGTCAGGGAAAAGCACGCTGTTAAGGACGGTGGGCTTGAATTTGGTTTTGGCCTATACCGGGGCTCCTGTTTGTGCAAGCGGCTTTACCTGTTCAATTATGGACATTTATACATCCATGCGGGTGAATGATAATTTGGAAAAAAATATTTCTTCCTTTTATGCTGAGCTATTAAGGATAAAGACGATTATTCAAGCAGCAAGCAAGAGCAACTCGATCTTGTTTTTATTAGATGAAATTTTTAAAGGAACCAATTCCAAAGACCGTCATATGGGGGCGGCGGCGGTGATAAGAACACTTAGTACAATGGGAGCGGTGGGGCTTGTCTCCACCCATGATCTTGAATTGGCTGATTTAGAGCATGATAAAGATATAGATTTGGAGAATTACCATTTCTCCGAAAGTTATGCCAATAACCAGATAATATTTGATTACAGGTTATGCGCCGGAGTATCCAAAACTACTAATGCTATCTATTTAATGAAGATGGTTGGGATTGATTGTATGAAACCGGATATTATGACATAAGATAATTGATAAGGTTAAAACCAAATAGAATCTTATAGCATGTAAATGTTAAAATAGTAAATCATACCAGCTAAATGATGATTATATAAATAAATGTATCAAATTACCAAGAATATTAAAGGAGGAAAAGATGTGGCGCAAAATGTAAACCGGAAAAGAGAAGATATTGATGAACAGTATAAATGGAAGCTGGAGGATATATACAGTTCCGATGCACTTATAGAAGAGGACTTTAAGCGGGTTAAGGATTTATTGCCACAGGAGCAGGATATAAAAGGCACTTTGGGAAAATCAGCCGCTCATTTAAAGAAAGCCCTGCAGTGGGTGGAGGAATTGGAGCGCAAAGCTGAAAAGCTTTATGTCTATTCGCGCATGCGCCGGGATGAAGACAATGGCGACAGTAATTATCAGGCCATGTTCGACCGCATGGAAGGTTTAAATATCCAGGTTGGAAGTGCAACCTCCTTTATGGTGCCTGAAATCATTGCCATTCCTGATAACGATATTAAAAGTTTTATGGAAGATGCCGATTTAAAACTCTATCAATTTTACATAGAGGAAGTCCTGAGGCAGAAGGAGCATATTCTTTCTGCGGCAGAGGAACGTCTTCTTGCTATGTCGGCCGATATATCCATAGCTCCCGGCAATGTTTTTACCATGCTTAATAATGCCGACATCAAGTTCCCGGTAATAAAAAATGAAAAAGGGGAAGAGGTAGAATTAACCAAGGGACGTTACGGCAGTTTTATGGAGAGCAGCGAGCGCCGGGTCCGGCAGGATGCTTTCAAAGGGTTGTACAGTTCCTATTCCAAATTAAAAAATACCCTGGGTGCCACCCTGGGGGCCAGTATCAAAAAAGACGTCTTTTATGCCCGGGCCCGCCAATATTCCAGTGCTCTGGAGGCTTCCCTGGACCAGGACAATGTGCCGGTAGAGGTGTACAATCGGCTGATCGAGTCGGTTCACGCCAATCTGGGGCATATGTATCGTTATATGGATTTGCGCAAACGTATGCTCAAGGTGGATGAACTCCACATGTATGATATTTACACTCCCCTGGTGCAGGAATTCAAATTTGAAATGCCCTATAAAAAAGCCTGTGAGCTGGTGCTTAAAGGCTTAAGCCCTCTGGGTCAGGATTATCTTGCCTTGCTGGAAAAGGGGATGAAATCGGGCTGGATAGATGTCTATGAAAATGAGGGCAAAACCAGCGGAGCATACTCCTGGGGTTCGTATGATACGCATCCTTATGTTTTATTAAATCATGATGACAAATTGGATGATGTGTTTACCATTGCTCATGAAATGGGACACGCTCTGCACACCTATTATTCGGATCAGGCCCAGCCTTTTATCTACAGCCAGTATGCTATTTTTGTAGCAGAAGTGGCCTCGACCGTAAACGAATCACTTTTAATGGATTATCTGCTCAAGCACAGCCAGAGTCGGGAAGAGAAGATGTATCTGATCAATCATTATCTGGAGGAATTCCGCGGCACGGTCTACCGGCAGACTATGTTTGCCGAATTCGAGAAAATCATCCATGAGCAGACCGAGAAAGGCCAGGCTCTTACGTCCCAGGCTTTCTCCAACATATACCGTGATTTGAACCGGCTCTACTATGGTGAAAATGTTGTGCTGGATGAAGAGATAGATATGGAATGGGCCCGTATTCCGCATTTTTATTCCGCTTTCTACGTCTATAAATACGCTACCGGTTTTTCCGCCGCTACCGCTTTGAAGCAGCAGATACTGCAGGAAGGACAACCGGCCGTATCGCGCTATCTTAATTTCTTAACCACAGGTGGGTCCGATTATCCTATAAATCTGCTGCAAGGTGCCGGTGTAGACCTGACCACCCCCCAACCGGTAGACGATGCCCTGGACTTCTTCGGGCACCTGGTGGATGAGATGGAGAAGCTGGCCAATTAAA
>DHSK01000131.1 GCA_002408445.1 Syntrophomonas sp. UBA5288 | reverse complement strand
CCGTCAATTACCAGTTGCAGCCCCCGGCCCAGGAACTGGTTGTCGATTTCAGCCAACTGACTCTCCAGACTGAGCAGGCCCTCACGTCTGGCTTTATCTGCGGTATCAACCAAAATATTCAGGACTTCCATATAATTTACTTTTTTATCTGTGAAAACTACTTTGCAAAAGTACGGAACTGCTTTTAATTCCGTCATAGTGAAACCTAAAATTGTAACACCGATAGTTCCGCCAAAAACTATGATAAAAGCGGTCTCTACCCACAACATGCCCAGCCCCCCGCCTTCCAGCAGGAAGCCGCCTATAAGTCCGCCAAATCCGATTAAGAGACCCAGCAGAGTCGCAAGATCCATTAATTAACCCCTCTCCCGCAACATTTTTTGTATTTTTTGCCGCTGCCGCATGGGCACGGATCATTTCTGCCTATTTTTGCGCCAACGTGAACCGGTTCTTTCACCGCTTCTTCACCCTGGTTTTCGAACATCTTTCTCTCCTCCGGCTGCTGTACTATCTTGACCCGTGGGATATACCTGGTAACATCTTCTTTGATGCTGTAAATCATACCCTGGAAGGCTTCATAAGCCTCGAATTTATACTCGATAAGGGGATCGCGCTGGGCGTATGCGCGCAGTGAAATACCATTGCGCAACTGGTCCATAGCATCAATATGGTCCATCCATTTATCATCTATGATCCTTAACAGGATAGCCTTTTCCAGTTCCCGCATGGTCTCGCTGCCCAGTTCCTGTTCCCGGGCTTCGTATAAAGCATGAGTACGTTCCAGCAACATTTCTTTGCACTCATCGCGGGTCATGCCTTTCAAGTCTTCGACCTCGAAATCAGGATCAGGAATTATATGCTGGTCGATATAATTCAGCAGGCCCGGTAAATCCCAGTCATCTGAATATTTGACTTCGCCCGCATAGCTGTTGACCACCTGGTCGACCACATCATCCATCATACTGATAACGGTTTCTTTCAGATCCTGGTCATCAAGCACCTTTTTGCGTTCCCCGTACATAACCTCCCGCTGCTGGTTGATAACATCATCGTATTCCAGAACATTTTTACGGATACTGAAGTTACGGGCTTCCACTTTTTTCTGTGCATTTTCGATGGCCTTGGAAATCATCTTGTTTTCAATCGGCATCGAGTCGTCCATACCCAGACGATCCATTAAGCCTTCAATATTGGAGGAACCAAATAACCGCATCAAATCGTCTTCGATGGAGACATAAAAACGGGATTCACCATTATCCCCCTGACGGCCGGAACGTCCGCGCAGCTGATTGTCGATACGCCTGGCCTCATGCCTTTCGGTACCCAGTACATAGAGTCCGCCCAGTTCCTGTACTCCTTCACCCAGGACTATGTCGGTACCTCTGCCGGCCATGTTGGTAGCAATGGTCAGTGCACCCTTCTGCCCCGCCTGAGCAATGATCTGGGCTTCTTTTTCGTGATACTTGGCGTTTAAGACCTCATGTTTGATACCACGTTTCGTAAGCATGGAACTTAAAAGCTCTGATTTTTCAATTGATATGGTACCTACCAGAACCGGCTGCCCCTTGCGGTGCCTGTCTGTAATGTCCTCAACCACCGCATTGAATTTGCCTTCTTCGGTGCGGTAGACAAAGTCGGGGTTGTCCATTCTGACCATAGGCATATGGGTCGGGATAGCCACCACATCCATGCCGTAAATCTTACGAAACTCTTCTTCTTCGGTTTTAGCCGTACCAGTCATACCGGCCAGTTTGTTATACATGCGGAAATAATTCTGGAAAGTGATGGTAGCCAGGGTCTGCGATTCCTTCTCAATTTTGACCCCTTCTTTGGCTTCTATGGCCTGGTGCAGTCCATCACTGTAGCGTCTTCCCAACATCAGACGGCCGGTAAATTCATCTACGATGATAACCTGGTCATCCTTGACCACATAGTCGCGGTCCCTGTTCATCAGACAATGAGCTCTTAAACCCTGGTTAACATGGTGAGCCAGTTCCATATTCTCGGAAAGATTAGGAACGGCAAAATATTTTTCCACCTTTCTTACGCCTTCTTCGGTAAGAGTAACCAGATTAGCCTTTTCATCTACTTTGTAATCAGTCTCATTTTCCAGTTTGGGTATGAATTTGGCTATCTGATAATAAAGGCTGGTGGGTTTGTCGCCCTCGCCGGATATTATCAATGGTGTACGGGCTTCGTCTATCAAAATCGAGTCAACTTCGTCGACGATAGCATAGTTTAAATCCCGCTGCACCATGTTGTCTGATGCTACCACCATGTTGTCCCGCAGGTAATCGAAACCAAGTTCATTATTGGTCCCATAGGTGATGTCACAGTTGTAAGCTTCTCTTCTATCCACATAGGTCAATCCATGCACTACCAGGCCCACGGAAAGGCCGCACATCTCATATACCGGCCGCATCCAGCCCGAGTCACGACTGGCCAGATAATCGTTCACGGTTACGATGTGAACTCCTTTTCCGTCCAGAGCGTTCAGATAAGCCGGCAGGGTGGCAACCAGGGTTTTACCTTCACCGGTCTTCATCTCAGCAATGCGGCCTTCATGCAGAACCATGCCGCCGATTAACTGGACATCAAAATGCCTCATGCCCAAGGTACGGAACGACGCTTCCCGCACCAGTGCAAAGGCCTCTGGTAATATATCGTCCAGTTCTTCACCATTCTTTAATCTTTCCTTAAATTCTGCTGTTTTAACAGGGAAATCGGCATCGGCCAGAGCTTTCATATCGGGCTCCAGCGCATTGATTTCTTCTACCTTCCGGCTCAGTTTCTTCACTATCTTGACATCATCATCCAACATTTTCTTCAATATATCGGTTATCATTTTATCTACCTCTCTTCAAAAAAAGAGGAACCATAAGGCTCCTCATAATCTTTAAAAATATTCAATCTAATACTAACATCTTTTATGTTCTCACTTCAACTAATCGAAATTTGGTTCGATTAGGCCATAATTTCCATCCTTGCGCCGATAGACCACATTGACCTCTTCATCTTTGGCATTAAAGAAAACGAAGAAATTGTGTCCCAGCAAATTCATCTGCATAATAGCCTCTTCTTCGTCCATCGGTTTCAGGGCGAAACGTTTGGTCCTTACAACTTTGAATGCATCTTCTTTATCATTAATAGTATTTTTGTCATTAAAAGCGCTCTTCTTAAGACCGGCCCCCCGGTTGTTGTGGTACAGCCGGGTCCTATATTTTTCAATCTGTTTTTCCAGTTTCTCCTCCACCAGATCAATAGAGGAATACATATCTTCGGATACTTCCTCTCCTCTCAGGATCATGCCATTCAGGGGAATAGTAACCTCAACTTTATGCCCTTCTCCTTCTACTGAGAGAGCTACCTGTGCCTCCTTTACATTTTCAATGTATTTTCCCAACTTGGAAAGCCTTTTGGTCGTGTAATCCTTCAAAGCATCTGTCAGTTCGATGTTTTTTCCACGAATATCAAATCGCATGGGATCACTCCTTTCCCTGTTGTTATATATATTATTCTACGCCAAAAAAATAAAATCCTTCACCTTAAATTAATTTAGGAGCAAACAGAGGGACGTTCTTTTCGTTGGCTGACAAGGGACCGACGGTCCCTTGTCAGCCAACGAAAAGAACGTCCCTCTGTTTGCTTGCAGAAAATAAAAAACCGGGCTTGGAAAAGCCCGGCGGTAATGCTTAGTTTAGTAAGCGGCTTCTTTTTGTTTTTGATAGCATTCTAAGCAATAAACAGGTCTTCCTTCAACCGGTTTAAAGGGAACCTGAGTCTCAGCACCGCACTCGGCACAAACAGCAGTATACATTTCGCGCGGTGCACGATTGCCACTGTGGCTGCGGCGGTTCTGTCTGCAATCCTTGCAACGTTTGGGTTCGTTCTCAAAACCCTTTTCATGGTAGAATTCTTGCTCGCCAGCAGTAAATACGAATTCATTTCCACAGTCCTGGCAAATTAATGTTTTGTCTTCGAACATCTTTAAAAGATCCCTCACTTTAATGAATTTGGCCTGAAGCAGATTCACTCCGAAAAGCTTCTATAACCACTAGTGCAATTATAAACTGTAAGAAAATAAATAGCAAGAAATCTGAGCATGTTATTACCATTTTTGTATAGAATAAGCCGTTATATGGTCTTTTTGGGCTTCTCTTCACAAACTAGATTAGCCGGGACCGTCCTAGGTCAGGTTCTTTAGTTTAATTTGCCTTGCTGCTTCGCCTGGATGTAGGCTTTGGCGGCCTGTTGGCTGGTGGCAGTTTTTCCAGCCGCTTTACCGGATGCGTTACGCCGCATTATCGCTTCGCTTTCGCGGTCAGCCTGGTCGATGGCCTTTAAAAATTTCTGCACCACATTTATGGCAACTTTTAAGCGGGTTAATTCATCTTCCCCTATTTTGCCTTTTAGGTTTTTGATACTGAAACTTTCTATTCGTAATTCGCCCCGGACATCCCTCTGCAATTTTTTATTTTCCTCGTTGAGGGGGATGAGTTCGATCATTATAGCCTTTCTTTCGGCCAGTATACGGTTGACCTCGTCTATGCAGGCAGAGTAGGACCGGTCCTTCAGGTTCTCCAGCTGAACACGTGCCAGTTCGGCCATTTTGCCATATAACCTGGCCTGAAGGTCAAAATTGTTAATAATATGGTTGAGTGTTGTTATCGACAATTCCATCCCTTCTTTACTTTTTCTAAAATGAGATTTTTGCATAATACACTTTTTCTTAAAAATAACAGGTAGTTTAGAATTGTCATCCTGAGGCAAAGCCGAAGGATCTTTTCCATCTCTGAGTCGGGAAGATCCTTCGCTACGCTCAGGATGACAGTAATGCGTTCAGGATGACAATAGCGCCCTTATTCATAGCAATGACAGGTTGAACTTTTCCATTATGCAAAAGTCTCAAATTAGTAATTCCATTTAAACTGCAAATTTTTTTAACTGAACCCGGCCTGATAACACCAGGTCATTTCCGGTTAAATTTTTAGCAGGAAGTATATAAAATGAGGCATCTGTTTAACTCGCCCTGCCACGCTTTAAAAGCCGGCATCAGCTCCTGCAGTGCCCTTATTGTTTTAGCTTCATCCTCTTGTTCATAACCTGACGTCATTTCTTCCATGGCCGCAATCAACTGCTCCGACTGTGTTAATACCCGGTTTTCACCCAGATGGGGAAGAATCGGCTGCAATGATCTAACTATTGACGTTATGGCACTGACGATGTCATCAAAAAAATATGAAGTAGCGAGCACATTTTCCTCCTGGATGCGGTTATTAATATGCTCCATGCCTTCCTCAATCGTTTGCAGCAATATCATTATATCCCGGGCCACCTTTTGATTGTCAACCATAAAACCATCCTTTCACTTCAGGCTCCAAGTTTCTTTTTCTATAATTTTACATAATTGCCACCCTAACTGCAATAAGCCTTTGCAGGGATAAACTGGGTCGGCTTACTTTTTGGTGTCAAAAAACCAGGCTTCATTAGATACATTAGAATGGGTGTAAGCTTGAAAGGCCTTTTTAGTCTGACGGGTCGAACCGATTTTATCTCCCATTTGCCGGAGTACTTCCCGGGCTTTTCGCTGACACTTGCTATCATTAATCTGAATCTGGTTAATGATACTTCGTATATCGTTAAGTTTGCTTATATATTCTTCATCCTGTCCCGGCTCACCGGCCCGGCTTCCGGAACTGTTAGGTTCAATTGCGGCCGCTTTTTTCAAGTCATTTATAGAATGGCTTAAATGATCGATTCGGTTCATCAGATCCTGCCGACTGGCGATCATTTCAGTCAGACGTTTTATGGCATCCTCATCCACCTGTTCCGCCTGTAATAAAGCGACCTGCTCCTGCGATAATTGTAACATTTCCTTAAACAGCTTTAATTTTTCATCCAGTACCGGCATTAGTCCGGTTAATGACGATTTCATGTTCTAACCCTTTATACTCAGGCCGCCGGCAACGACAGCCGGCTTGTCCTTCGCCCCCGCCTTTTTGGCCGCTTCTTCCCAGGTGTTGCGCAATTCCACCAAAAAGGTCCTGACTTCATCCAGAATGTGCACATCTTTTTTTAAATTGGCCTGGGCCAGCTGGTGCTGCATATATTCATATAAACTGTAAAGGCTATGGGCTATTTCATAGTCCATATTCAGTGTACAGATCAGTTCCGTTATTATATCCTGGGCATTTACCAACTGCTGGTGAGCAGTATTAATATCCTGGTCATTAATGGCTTTTTTCGCCGTATCTATGTTTTTAATCGCTCCATCGTAGAGCATAACCAGCAATCTGCCCGGAGATACCGTTTCTATACTGGTTTTCTTGTATTGGTCATAGGCTAGCGCGTTCATATTCAAAACA
Organism: Syntrophomonas sp. UBA5288; assembly: GCA_002408445.1. Taxonomy (GTDB): domain Bacteria; phylum Bacillota; class Syntrophomonadia; order Syntrophomonadales; family Syntrophomonadaceae; genus UBA4851. Next base: position 287 of record DHSK01000131.1, on the reverse strand, counting down.
GATAACCCCCTTATGAATAACGACTCTGTTTGCTTAAATATCCTAAAATAACCGCAATAAGTGTTAAGTAACGGACAATAAAATACTGCTATAAACGAAATAGTCAAAAAAAGACTACCAGACCGCAGACTGGCAGTTGAGAGTTTTGCATAATTCCCAAAGCCCCACTTGTCATTGCTATGAATAAAGGGTTTTATGTCATCCTGAGGCAAAGCCGAAGGATCTTTCCATCTCGGAGACTGCGAGATCCTTCACTACGTTCAGGATGACATACTATTCGTTTATCG
>DHSK01000163.1 GCA_002408445.1 Syntrophomonas sp. UBA5288 | reverse complement strand
AATAAGGCAGTAGAGTAAGTTATAATAGGTTATATGCCGGCCGACGGCCGGTTAAACAATAAAATGATGGAGGAACCGATGGCCGTAAATGAAAAGGTAGTTATTACAGATAATCGACAGGTAGGGCAGGATTTATTTGTAATGGAATTTTGCCTGCCGGCACTGGCTAAATTATGTAAACCGGGCCAGTTTGTGCATGTATTGCTGAACCGTCAGGCAGATCCATTGCTGCGCCGGCCCTTAAGCTTGTTTGACGTAGACCAGGCAGAGGGCATTATCCGTTTGCTTTACCGGGTAGTTGGCCGGGGCACGGAACTTCTGGCCCAGAAAAAAATGGGGGATACCATTGAAGTCATGGGACCGTTAGGGACCGGCTTTTCCCTGTGCCAAAAAGCAAAAGCGGTATTAGTCGGCGGTGGAGTAGGAATTGCTCCTCTGGTCTACCTGGCCCGAATGCTTAGCGAGAAAGGTTGTCAGGTTCAAGTCCTGCACGGGGCGGCTAATAAAGACCAGCTGGTAGCAGCTTCCTATCTGGATTATCCCGGAATTGAATTATGGACCGCAACTATGGATGGCAGCATTGGTTTTAAAGGACTGGTAACCGAATTGCTGCAGGAGCAGGTTGATCCGTCAAAATGTGATTTTATCTACACCTGCGGACCGGAGCCGATGATGGCGGCAGTATCTGAATATGCGCGTCAAAACCATATTAGCGGGGAGGTATCCCTGGAAGAAAATATGGCCTGCGGCGTAGGCGCTTGTCTCGGTTGTGCGCGCAAGCTGAAACCCGAAGATGAAAACCTGGTCAAAGTCTGTAAAGACGGGCCGGTATTTGATATTAAGGCAGTAGAATTTTAGGAGGATTAACTTTGCGGGAAAATAAAGTGGATTTATCCGTCAACCTGGGCGGGGTCAAGCTGGCCAACCCGGTAGTGGTAGCATCCGGTACATTCGGATATGGACGGGAATATGAAGATTATATGAATATTGCTGATCTGGGCGCAGTAATTGTAAAAGGCACCACCCTTACCGCGCGTCCGGGCAATCCCGCTCCCCGGATAGTTGAGACACCGGCGGGGATGCTCAATGCTATCGGATTGGAGAACCCCGGTGTAGATGTGTTCCTGGAGGAACATCTGCCTTATCTGGTGGACCAGAACGTTACGGTTATAGCCAATATTGCCGGTAATACGGTAGAAGAGTACGCTGCTATCGCCGCCCGCCTGGAAGGACATAAGGGTGTAGCCGGTATTGAATTGAATATATCCTGTCCCAATGTTAAACAGGGCGGTCTGCAGTTTGGTACTGAACCGCAGCTGGTAAAAGATGTGGTGGGAGCGGTAAAGTCGAAAACCAGCATTCCGGTGATTCCCAAACTGTCACCCAATGTTACGGATATAGTTGCCATAGCCAGGGCCGCGTGGGAAGGCGGGGCGGATGCTCTTTCCATGATAAACACCCTTATGGGTATGGCCATAGATATAAAAACGCGCAAACCGGTTCTGGCCAACATAGTCGGTGGGTTGTCAGGGCCTGCGATCAAGCCCGTGGCCTTGAGGATGATCTGTCAGGTTTATCGTGAAGTCCCGCTGCCCATTCTGGGCGGAGGCGGGATAATGAGTACCACTGATGCACTGGAATTCATCCTGGCCGGGGCAACCGCAATATCCGTCGGCACTGCCAATTTCGTAAATCCCCGGGCGGCAATCGAAATTATAGATGGAATTCAAACCTATATGCATGATTATGAGATAGACAATATTAACGAATTGACCGGCCTGGCCGCAAAAAGCTATTAGCCTTGCCGGCACCAGGACATACTCGAAAATGAACGGAAACATGGCTTAAGCCTATTAAATTTGCTGTGTGCTTCCGTAATGAATTGAGACAGGAGGAAAAAACCGATGAATGCTTATGAACGGATTATCCTGGCCCTTGATGTGGACACAGAACAGCAGGCGCTGGACCTGGTGGAAAAACTGGCGCCCCATGTAGGTGCCTTTAAAGTTGGCATGCAGTTGTTTAACAGTGCCGGTCCCGGCATTGTGGGTAAAATAAATGATCTGGGGGGTAAGGTATTCGCTGATCTGAAATTCCATGATATACCTAACACCGTAGGTGCAGCCGGTCGGGTAATGACCAGGCTTAATGTTTTTATGTTCAATGTTCATGCTGCCGGTGGTAAGGAAATGCTGCAAACGGTAGTTAAAGAGGTGCAAAATGAAGCCTCCCGCCTGAACCGCAAACCCCCTCTGGTAATTGCAGTAACTGTGCTTACCAGTATTGCACAGGAACAACTGGCTCAGGAATTATTGATCCCTGACTTGAAAGTAGAAGATGTAGTAGTACGTTGGGCCCAAATGGCCGAGCAAACAGGTATCGATGGAGTAGTATGCTCACCTAAGGAAATTAATGCCATCCGTTCGGCCTGCCGGCCTGAATTTAAAATCATTACACCCGGTATTAGGCCGGCCTGGTCGGAAGCCAATGACCAGAAACGTATCACCACACCCAGGGCAGCACTGGATATGGGGGCTGATTACATGGTAATCGGAAGACCGATCACCAAGGCGCCGGACCCGGTTGCGGCAGCCCAACGTATAATCGAAGAATTGGAGGGTTAAAATATGTTGGAAAAAGATAAGGCCATAGAAATATTTACTCAGTCTGGAGCTTTGCTGGAAGGACATTTTCGTCTTACTTCCGGCCGGCACAGCAACCAGTATATGCAGTGTGCTCAGGTTCTGCAATATCCGCACTATACCGAACAACTTTGCCGGCACCTGGCCGACAAGTTTGAGAATGAAAAGGCGGAAGTGGTAATAGGACCTGCCATGGGCGGCATAATCGTATCCTATGAAGTAGCCCGGCAGCTAAAAGTTCCCGGCATATTCTGCGAGCGTCAGGATGGTGAGATGATGCTGCGCCGTGGTTTTGAAATAAAACCGGGCCAGAAAGTGCTGGTAGTGGAAGACGTGGTTACAACCGGCGGTTCAGTTGATGAAGTTATTAAAATAGTGCGGGAGGCCGGTGGAGTTGTAGCAGGCGTAGGAGTATTGGTAGACCGCAGCAACGGCAAAGTGGACTTCGGCGTACGTAAGGAAGCTGTACTGACCATGGATATCAAATCATGGGAAGCACAAGAGTGCCCTTTATGTGCGGAAGGCAAAATCCCGGTAGTCAAACCCGGCAGCAGGAGCAAATAATAAATTTGAAAATATAAACCGTAGTCCGGCCTACAGGGCGGTAGCCCTTCAGGCCGGTGCATAGGCTGGGGGGAATGGGATGAGAACCTTTTTGAATGGTAAAGAAATGGAATTTAGCGAGTTTGGGTATGAATATGTTTTTATAAAACCATATCAGCGGCATACCCAGGATATGATAAAGCGGGAAAACGGAGACCAGCTTCACCTGCAACTATATGACAACGGAGTTCAGATCCGGACTCTGATGGGTAAAGACGAAATTAACACTCTCATTAACCGGGATATAGCGGTAGATGAAGTAAATAACAAAATCTATATTCTCGAACCGGGCTACCAAGCTGAATACAATCCGGACGGCTCCATAAATATTAAATTAAATGCAGAATGAGGAACGTTTAGGGCCCGATTTATGGAGGTCTGTGACCCCGGCGTAGGGCTCTGGGCGGCGGAAATGGCCAATCACCTGAAGGAAAACGACGCCGGGCTTGAGCTGCTGTGCGTGCTTCCACATGAGGAGCAGGCGACCAAATGGGCTCCCTATCTTCGAGAACGGTATTTTGAGGTACTGAAAAAATGTACGCATATGACGGCTACTTCGGTACATAAAACCCCAGCCGCCCAGTTCCGCGCCTTGCGGGTTATCGTCGACCATTCGGACATTGTACTGGCTGTCTATGATCCGGATTCCGCCCGGGGCGATGCTACCGACAAGGCCATGGCCTATGCGTGTATGAAGCAGCGGGATATCATCACCATCCACCCGGATACATTTCGGGTGACCATGAATATAACCGGGAAATGAAAGACTGCGGCGATTTAGTCTAACAAATGGAGAGATTTTTCGTGGATGTATTTCTTAAACTTGACCTTAACCTGATTGCAGGAATATTGCTGGGCGTCATCCTATATGCCGCCAATCCTCATCTGCCCCGATGCTGTGCTATCGGATACCTGTCAGTGCTCTTGGGTTGAATGGCTCACTGGCGGTTCTTTATCCGCAAAACGATACGGTCGTCAGATTTGGCGGGATGAGTTCGGAATTTATTCCAGGTTACCGCCAGGCGGATATAGAGGCCATCTAAGAGCTACTTTAACCGCATATCATACTTTTATATAAAGCCTGCATCGGCTTACCCAGCTCAATTCCCAAATCGGTTTGGAACAGTTCTTGTACAGCCTGATAATGCGTGATAAAGGCAATCTGATCCTTTTTGACAAAATAGCATTTTAAAAGCATTTCATGGGCGGCTTCGTCTAAAGGCGATTTTTCCAGGATTTCGTGAAGTATTTTTTCAGCTGCTATGTAATCATTCCTTTGCATATAGTAGATTACGATGGAAGTTGCCAACTTATAATATTTCTTAAAATATTCCTCTTTTTGGGGCAAAGACCATAAGTAGTCATTATCCTCCAGGTAATTGCTTTTATATAATAAAAGCGCTTTTTCATATTCTTCTATGGTACCTTCCTCAACAGGCATAGAGGAGGAGGTTTGGAAATCAAACTTAACCGTATCAATGTATGCATGGGGAAGACTCATCCAATAACATCCATTAATAAAAGTGAAATCAAATTTTATACCAGCCGAGGATAGAGCCTTTTTCATCTTATATATGGTTGTGTGAAGTTGAATATCCACCTTTTCCTGATCATATTCGGGCCAGAGAGCTTCACAGATTCTCCATTTCGGAACTTCTTTTTCCAGGTTTTGCAGCATATAGGCAAAAAGTTCTTCTGCCTTGGAAGTGCGCCATTTGACTGGTTGCTTATTTTCCGTACCATATACTGAGAATTTTCCGAAGCAATAAATTCGTCCATTGCTCGAAAGTTTATGATGGGAGCCTGTCAACAAACCCTTCCTTTTGACAAGGCGCGCAACTGTTTGTTCGATATCTTCAAAAGACAGGGGTTTTAACAGGTAATCCAAAGCATTGACCCGGAAAGCATTTAAGGCATATTGATCATACGCGGTTACAAAGATGATTTCAATATCACTGTCAATTGCAATAATATTTCCGGCCAGATCCAGGCCATTAGTCTCGGGCATTTCAATATCCAGGAAAGCAACATCCGGTTTTGCCTTTTTCAGTCCGGCTAAGGCATCCGCCGCGCTGAAAAAGCTGTCGATAACTGTTACCTGTTCTGTCCTTTCCAGTAATATTTTCAGGATGTTGATCGCCGGTTCCTCATTATCTACAATAATTGCCCTTAAAATAATAAACAACCCCTTCAAAATAAATTCTCTTATATGATCAACTAGGATGTTATTTAGTGAATTAGCTACATCTTGCAGGTATATTGAACGATATTGCCGTTCCCCGCCCTTCTTTGCTTGAGATATCTAAAGCTGAACCATAAAAATTTAACAGCCGGCGGTTAATATTAGTTAAACCGACGCCGCTGCCTTCATGGTTTGGCTCCGTCAAGCCGCTCTGGATAGTAGCAGCGATACCGATGCCATTGTCTATGACTTGCACGTTTATCCGGCCATCACAAAGGGTCAGGTTTAAAGTAACCTTCCCCCCCTGATTTCTTTTCATCAAACCATGCCGGATAGAATTTTCGACAATTGGTTGGATGAGGAGGGTAAGAATACTATAATTCAAAACAGCGGGATCAATATTGTATTCCACCTCAAGCCGTTTGCCGAATCTGGCTTGTTCTATAGCCACATAAGCCTTAACGAGCCTAAGCTCTTTTTCAATCGCGATAAAGGAAGAAGTGCTGGAAAAATCGAAGCTGTTTCTTAAAAAAACGCCTAATTCCGAAAGTAACTCCCCCGCCTTTGCGGGATTGGTATAACAAAAAGAACTGATGGTATTCAAAGCATTGAATAGAAAATGAGGCCTGATTTGGGCTTGTAAAAGAGCCGTTTCCTTTTCCAGCAGCAAATCCATGGACTTTTTCAACTGGACAAGGGTATTGACCCTACATTTCAGCTCTCCGATTTCAAAGGGCTTCTCAATAAAATCATTAGCCCCCGACCTAAAAACAGCCTCCAGATCTTCAGGAAGCGTTTGGGCTGTAAGCAAAAGCACAGGAAGCTCCAGAGGCGAATAAATTTCCCTGATTTTCCGACAGGCTTCATAGCCGCTTATACCCGGCATCATGACATCAAGGATACAAAGATTGTATTTTACGGGCCCTTTGAGAAGATTCAGAGCTGATTCCGCATTTCCGGCGATGGTAACATTGTATTGGCAGACCGTCAATATATTTAACAGGGCTTTTAAATTGAAGTATTCATCATCAACAGCCAGGATGGAAAATTCGCCTCCCACATTGACCGTTTGTGGCAGCTTTTCAAAGCTTAAAGGTTCGGGTAATTTTGGTCTTGTATGTTTTGCTGCTATGGTTTCCCCGCGTTTATTATTTTGGGCAAGGGGCATGGAGAAAGTAAAGCATGAGCCTTGTCCCGGCTCCGATTGAGCCAATATCCGCCCTTGATGAAGTTCAACCAGATGTTTAGTTATTATCAAACCAAGGCTTGTCACCTCCGTACCATTTGCTTGTTCCTCAAGTTGCTCATAGGAAGTAAAAATATCTTTTAACTTGCTTTCAGGTATGCCGATGCCTGTATCCTTGATTTCGATCCAAAGGAACTCCCCATCCGGGCGGCAGTCGATCACAATGCTTCCCTGTGCTGTAAATTTGACGCTGTTGTCCAATAAGTTGCTTATAATCTGCTTAAGCCTGTTCTCATCCGCCAGAATCATATAATGATTGGGTGGTATTTTATTTTCGAGGATAAGAGGTTTACCTTTGATCAGATAGCCGAAAATTTCTACGGTTGATTCCACGACTTGGTGCACGTCCAGACAGGTTATATTTAACTGTATATCCCTGACCTTTAATTTGGAATAGTCCAAAATATTATAAACCAAGGTAGAAAGCCGTTTGCCTATAATTGTAATCAGTCGGATATCTTTGGCTTGGTCAGTGTTTAAACTGCCGCCCGCGCCATCCAAAAGCGACTTGGAAATATTGATGATGCCGTTTAACGGCGTTTTCAGTTCATGTGAGGTTTGGAACAGAAAATCATCTTTTAGTTTGTCTAAAGTAACCAACCGGTTGCTGAGTTCTTCAATTGTTTTATAGGAGTTTTCGTATTTTTCAGACATGTACAAGGCCAGAGACAAAACGAATATCGGTTGAAAGACAGGTGGAAAAAAGTTTGATTCCATCTGCAGGGCAAGATCGCAAAAACCGGTGATTAAGAAAATAACGGAACCGACTGTAGCGGTGTAGAGGTAATACCTGCCTTCAATGTTGGTATGTATATGCCTGAGAATAATATGCAGAATCAAAGCGATGACATAAACATTCCCTAGAAAAAGGGCGAAGGAAGCGTAATTGCATAAATAAAAGTTGGTGAAGCAGGTCAATAGGACAAAGAAGGCGGTAATTCCGTCAATGATCAGCTTGACCCGGCGAGAATATGGCGTCTGAAAAGCATAATAGACATATTTAAATAAAGAGTACAGGCTTAAGATTAGGGAAAAAGTCAAAATTTTGATCGAAGCTTTATAGTTCAAAAATGGCAAAGCATAGTTGATAAGGCCTTCCGAGCAAGTACTGGCGTAAATAGCTGAGAATAAACAATAAGAAGCAAAAAATAGCACTTCGCGGTTACGTTTCCTTTGCAAGCCCAAGCCGAAGAAGTAAACAGACATAAAAAACAAGCCGGAAATTAAGGCGACATCAATAAAGAAATGATATGAGCGTAAAGAAGTAATTGCTTGCTGGCCGCCAAAATAAATCTCATAACGAATCCCGCCGCCGGCGTGAAGATAATTGGCCACCTGAACAATTATTTCGATTTCGTCCTTGCTTGTGGAGAAATAGCCCGTGTCGGCATAATATTTATGAACGGTGGATGCGGACGTGTATCCGGGACTGCCACAGGCGATGATTTGCCGGCCATCAGCAAAGATCCTGGCGGAAGCGCTGATACAGGTTGTTTTAATTCCATAACTCTTATAATTTCTACTTTTCTCAGGAAGCAATACTTTAAGGCGATAGGTGGCGGTTCCGTAGGAAGGCGATTTTCTACCCTGTATTTGATAGGAGCGCCAGGATGAAGGAACCTTTTGCACACTTCTCCCAGCAGGCGGCATATTTTTAAAGTCGCTGGGGGTAAGAAGCTGACCGAAATAAAATTCCCATTCCCCGTCCAGTTTAACTGCTTGCCCGTTAATCGCATCGTAATTTCTCAAGTCCAGCGTACCGTTTACTGCTTTAGGCACATCTGACGATAAATGACCCAGAGCCGGGACGGCAATACTTGCGGCCATTATTACCAACATTAAATAAAAATAAAATCGTTGTACTTTTATATTATTCACAATAGAAAATCCTTCCAAAGCAATTAATCTATTTATATATTTTACTTAAAAGTGAGAAATCTGCCAATATCCTGAGAGATTTGTTCAAATTTGTTCAGAAAATGTTCAGAGCACATTGATACAATAGTAACAAATCTTTTAAGCCTTAAATAATAAGACAAAGGTCTGGGGACAAAGTTTTTATATAGCTATAGGAGGATTTAACATAATGAATGTCATTAGGAAAAACAGAAACTGGGGTTTTATCAGTATCCGAACAAAACTGGCCTGTGTGATTGCGCTGCTTATTGCCTTAGCCGTCGCAGCTGTAGAAATATACGATTATCAGGTCAGAGCGTCAGAAATCGAAAAAACAGTAACAGAACAACAATTAAATACCGCGGTATTGACAGCATCCAGACTGGAAACGGAAATAATCAAAACCGTTTCCACCCTGGAGACATCAGCCAATAATAGTGCTTTTGCGTCAGATGATAGGGACGTCATCATTCGAGCATTGCTGGCGATAAAAGAACAAAACCACATTTTCTCCACGGTTTTTATGACGGATTCGGCTCTCAATAGATTGAACGAAAAGGGTGAATTAACTTCTTTGGCCAGCCGGGAATACATGCAGGAAGTCCAAAAAACAAAAAAGACTGTTATATCG
>DHSK01000083.1 GCA_002408445.1 Syntrophomonas sp. UBA5288 | reverse complement strand
CAAGAGAACCGTCCCCTTGCTTCCTGGTTACTGTAATAATATTATGTTATTATTTTTATAATAATTAATGTTTGGAGGTAATCCTATGGATTGTCCTATTTGTCGTGTAAAATTGGAAATGTCTGAACGCCAGGGAATAGAGATTGATTATTGTCCTCAATGTCGAGGTATTTGGTTGGACCGTGGAGAATTAGACAAAATTATAGATAGAACACAATCAGTTTTTCAGGCTCAAAATCAAGAACTTAATTCTAATCCCACCTATCATGAGCAGCAAAGTTATGATTATAAACCCAAAAAACATAAGAAAAAATCATTTTTAGAGGATCTTTTTGATTTTGACTAAGAATTTATTGCTCAGGAGGCATTTGCAGGACCTACTCAACCAGATGTTCAGTCAAATCACTACAGACACGGGCATCGTAAGCAAAAGTGAATGCTCCATAGCTTGGCAGATAGATATTGTCTTGAATTTGTAAAGCATGTTCAGAACCCAGCCAGGATTATCTTACTTTATTTTCGCTAAACTAGATATTCCCTCCCACTTGCCTATTACATTAAGCCAGGTTTGTAAGCTATGGCCTGATTTCTTCTTCCACTGTTCCAGTTATCCAGCGCAAACATGCAGTGGTAATCCAACGCGATACCCGGCATACGATGCTTGTTTCCTTCATCACCGCTCCGGCTACCGGTTGGCGAGAAATTCACAAATCTTCGACCAGATGCGCTTGGTTTCAAGGAATTGCTGATAATGTTTTTTAACATTTTTATTATAGCGTTCCAGTTCTTTAGATATATTCATAAAATCCGCATAGCCAAAATAAGCACAAACTTTGGGAAGCACGATTGTAAGCCGTTCCCGCATCTGCTCAATTTTTTCTTCGTAACGCTCCGGTTGCGTGATATACAACAGTAAAGGCTTATATCGTATCCAGCCGATGCAGGCCAGGTAAAAACGAGTGACAATCCGCTCTGAATCCGCCCGGATATATTTCAGTTTGATCGGGAGCACGCCATCCATCAGATGATGATAGGTGGAGAACCCGTCATGGAATACGTAACACGGTACGCGCAATACTTTGCGCTGACTCAGACAAGTGCTTAAAAAAGTATCTTCGCCCCGAGCGCCGGGCGGGTTGTAAAAAGGGCTGACTCTGCCGGGCCTGGTTAGATTAATGCACAGGTTCGCGCCGGATATAAATTTTGTGTGGTTCACTTCTTCTACCTCTTGGGCGTCATCACTTATTAGAATTTTGGTGTCGGCATATGTAACCCCACCGTTGCGCATGACTGCGCATATTGTATCCCAGGTGATGATGTCATTGCTGATCGCCTCAATGAACAAACGAAAATCCAGCTCGGTCATATCATGATTAAACTCTATATACGGAATGGGGGAAATGTACCCGCAATGGTGTCCGTTGGTGATATCCGCATCCGAGATATGCTGCAAATGCGTCGCCACCACATGTTGACCTCCCCATACCGCGGTGGAGCGTGTTTTGGTAACTGCCAGCGGATATTCATCATCATCGAGGAAAATAAGATAATCCATATTATTTTTCATAGCGGCATAAAGAATGACATTCCGTTTAGCCGCATAGCCGCTGCCAAAAAACAAGCGCGCTTCCGCCTCATTGATGACATTTTGGCTGATTAGATAGGCGATCTCTTTTTGAATTACAGTACCGCCGATAAAGCAAGTGTCGTCAATCAGTTCCAGCACTTGCCTGCTGACATTGGTATAATCAGTCGGTTTGGTGTGGGAGTATTTTAAATCATACGCGACGAAAAGATTTAAACGGACGTTTTTCTCTTGGGTCAACCCACTTTCCAACCAGTTATAGACATTGGTTTTCAAAACCCTTTGAAAACTTCTGCGTCCCGTCGCGAACCCAATTCCTACATTCATTACCTTGTCTTGGCGCATCATATTCAACTCCTTTCCTTTACGAAAATCATCTCTTTTCCGTGTTTGCAATAATGTTATAGCAGCGCACAGATGAGAACGGGATCCGACAGTAAGTAATCAAATGTATGGTTGATACTATGAACCATGCAACTCTGCTTCTGCATGTTAAGCCAGTATCCCCTGATTTGAGCGATGTCCGGCTAAATATATTTTATTGTATGCTCTGCCATTTCTGTCTAAAAACGGTAAAAATGCAATGACGGAGAATACAGGTTAATGTCAAATATTAAATTTTGCAGAAGGTAAGTTAGCAAAGAAATGACAAACTAATATCCTCAGGAAATACTTCCCGGGGAGTGGGAGACGTGTGTATAGACATTTACAATCCTTTTAAAGGCATCAACGATCTCCTGCGCTGATCATAATTCAATTCCGTAATTTGATAAAACCGGCCACCGACTTTAATTTGATTTTTACCATCGTGTCATCATCCGCACCGATGCTGGTAGCATAATGAAAGGTTATTGCGAATGATAAGTCGTCAATCCAGTTTATATTATAACATAAAACTGTTTATTACCCAAGGGAAGCAAGGGGGAAGCAAAGGGACGGTTCTTTTGCTTCCTATGATTTAAAGATAAGGTTAGGGGATATGCCAAGAATTCTAGCGGCTTGTCGTTGTGGGGGAAACAAGGGGACGGTTCTTTTGCTTCCTATGATTTAAAAATAAGGTTAGGGGATATGCCAAGGATTCTAGCGGCTTGTCGTTGTG
>DHSK01000088.1:18914-20881 GCA_002408445.1 Syntrophomonas sp. UBA5288 | reverse complement strand
CCGCCATGCATTTTCAAAGCTCGGATGGAAGCTACCAGAACCACGGCGTCGGGTCCCCGCCCCATGGTGCGGCATTTTAAGTCCATAAATTTCTCGGCTCCCAGGTCTGCTCCGAAGCCGGCCTCGGTGACGAGATAATCGGCCAGTTTTAAACCCATGCGGGTGGCAATAACTGAAGAGCAGCCATGGGCTATATTGGCAAAAGGCCCGCCATGGATCAGGGCCGGGGTGTTTTCCAAGGTCTGTACCAGATTGGGCTTAATGGCGTCTTTCATAAGTACCGTCATGGCCCCTACCGCCTGTACCTCGGCGGCTGTTACCGGGTCACCGGCTTCGTTGTAGGCTACGATTATGCGTTCAAAACGCTTTCTCAGATCAGTTAAATCATGCGCCAGGCACAGCGATGCCATGACTTCCGAGGCTACACTTATATCAAAACGGCTTTGCAGTGGTATCCCGTGGGCTTTGCCACCCATTCCCACTACAATATTGCGCAGGAAACGGTCGTTCAAGTCCATTACCCGGGGCCACTCTATGCGGTTCGGGTCTATCTTGAGGGGATTACTGAAATAATAGGAGTTGTCCAATAAATCAGCCAGCAGATTGTGAGCTGTAGTTACGGCATGAATGTCACCGGTAAAATGCAGATTAATATCTTCCATGGGTACTACCTGTGAATACCCGCCCCCGGTGGCTCCTCCTTTGAGGCCAAAACATGGTCCCAGCGAAGGCTCCCGCAGAGCTATGAGCGCATTCTGCCCGGCCCGGTTGAGGGCCTGGCCCAGCCCTATGGTTACGGTCGTTTTGCCCTCGCCCGCCGGAGTAGGGGTAATGGCAGTGACCAACACCAGTTTACCGTCCTTTTCATCCTGGAGACGGTCCAGCAATTTAAGCGATATTTTGGCCTTGTAATGGCCATAGGGTTCCAGTTCGTCTGCCTTTATGCCGGCTTGGGCCGCAATCTCCTGAATCGGAAGCAGACTGGCTTCCTGGGCAATCTGTACATCGGTCTTCATAACGTTCCTCCTCAACTTTCGAAATTAAAATTAGATACAACTTCCCTGGCTATTTGACTTAGCTGTGGTCGTTTTAACATTGGTTCGGGCAGCAGACCCGGGAGAAAGGGGTTTCCCCTGCTGGAACAGCGCAAGTCAAGCATTCCGCAACAATATCCTGCGGGTACACCTCTTCAAACTCGGCTGTACGAACCAACATGAGGAGGAGTCCCGGTTGGGAAACCAAGGTCAGGGCTGGTCTGAGCGCTAGTGAAATGGGATGGGGAGAAAGGCTAAAATTGCTCAGACATGGTCAAATGTAAGCCTGGCAGCAGTAATCAGCAGCTGCCAGGCCTAATAATTCAGGCTAAAATATCCATTTATCCAGAACCCGGTCGTAGGAAAGCAGTTCCTCCGGACGGAAGAACAGATTGATTTCACGCTCGGCTGAGGCAGGTGAATCAGAGCCGTGGATAACATTCTGGGATAAGCTTATTCCCATATCGCCCCGGATAGTCCCCGGTGCGGCATCGCTGGGATTGGTCTTGCCCATCATGGTTCTTACCCCGCTTATAACTCCTGGTCCTTCCCAGACCATGGGCAGAACAGGGCCGGAAGTGATAAAATCAACTAATTCGCCAAAAAAGGGCTTATCTTTATGTTCGGCATAATGCTGCCGTGCCAGTTCATCGCTTATTATCATGAGCTTAAGACCTACCGGTTTGTATCCCCGGGTCAAGAGCCTTTTAATTATTTCTCCGGCCAGCCCTCTTTGCATACCATCTGGTTTAACCATTACAAATGTTCTTTCCACTAATAAAACCTCCACCTTTAGATTAATTTTAAATTCAACTCTGCTTTTTCTAAACACGATAACACACGGGCCTAAAGTATGCAGGAAAATCTCTGCACCGGCCTGCGATTTTACTCTTTATTACCGTAGCAGGTCCTACAGCCCCGACGTCAGGAGCG
>DHSK01000088.1:15075-18754 GCA_002408445.1 Syntrophomonas sp. UBA5288 | reverse complement strand
CAGGGCCGGTCGCTCGTTTCCCATGCTATGCCCTGCACCGGCCTGCGTCCTTAATAGTGACCGAAGGGAACATCAGTTGTGCCCTATGGGTGAAGGGCTAACGCCCTGTAGGCCGGCCTGTGTCGGAATTTTTACGTGTTATTTCTATATTCTGTGGTCGAAGCAAGAAACACATTTGTCATCCTGAACGTCAGTGAAGGATCTTTCAATCTCTTAGTTGGAAAGATCCTTCGGCTTTGCCTCAGGATGACATTAAGCTTCCGGATTTTCTTCTCCCGCCTCCGGGGCGGTTTCGGATTCGGGTACCTCCGCAGTCTCGGGAGCTTTTAATTCTTCGCCTTTCATGATGGCCTCGAATTCCCATGCTTCCATGGTTTCCTGTTCCATCAAGCGTGCCGCTACTTTATGCAATTTATCCATATGGGCTTTTAATATCTCTTCCGCCTTTTGATAGCTGGCTTCTATATAAGAGCTGGCTTCTTTATCAATGGCATAGGCTATGGCATCGGAGTAATCGCGGTCCCGGGAGATGTCACGCCCCAGGAAGACTTCCTCACTTTTATGGCCGAAAGTCAAGGGTCCCAGTTCCTCCGACATGCCGTATTCGGTTATCATCTTGCGCACAATACTGCTGGCTCTCTGCAAATCGTTCTGAGCACCGGTGCTGATATCATGCAGTACCAGAGCTTCACTTACCCGGCCGCCTAAGAGGGTGGTAACTTCGTCCAGCAGATATGATTTGGTTATATAGTTGCGGTCTTCCTCCGGCAGCAGCAAAGTATAGCCTCCAGCCCGGCCCCGGGGTATGATGGAGATTTTATGCAGTTTGTCGGTATAGGGCAGGTTATGCCCTACCATGGCATGGCCGGCTTCGTGATAAGCCACCAGTCGCTTTTCTTTTTCGGAAATAACCCGGGTCTTTTTCTCCGGACCGGCGATGACCCGCTCGATGGACTCTTCCATTTCCTGCATCCCCACTATATCTTTATTGCGGCGCGCGGACAGGAGAGCCGCCTCATTGACCATGTTGGCCAGATCAGCACCGGTAAAGCCCGGGGTACGCTTGGCCAGTATGTCCAGTTTGACATCATCGGCCAGCGGTTTTTCTTTGACATGTACTTTAAGTATAGCTTCCCGCCCTCTTACATCGGGCTTGTCTATAAATATATGACGATCGAAACGTCCGGGCCGCAACAAGGCCGGGTCCAGTATATCCGGCCGGTTGGTGGAAGCCATGACGATGATGCCTTCGTTGGTGGTGAAACCATCCATTTCCACCAGCAGCTGATTCAGGGTCTGTTCACGTTCATCGTGGCCCCCGCCCAGCCCGGCGCCTCTTTGCCTTCCGACGGCGTCTATTTCGTCGATGAAAACGATACAGGGCGAGTTTTTCTTGGCATTTTCAAACAGATCCCTTACCCGGGCCGCTCCGACCCCAACAAACATTTCCACAAAGTCGGAACCGCTGATGGAGAAAAAGGGTACCCCGGCCTCTCCTGCCACCGCCTTGGCCATTAAGGTTTTACCGGTACCAGGCGCGCCGTAGAGCAGTACCCCCTTGGGTATCTTGGCTCCTATCTGGATAAATTTCTGCGGATTTTTCAGAAACTCTACTACTTCCGCCATCTCTTCTTTGGCTTCGTCCGCTCCGGCCACATCATTAAAGGTAATTTTGATATCTTCGCTGGAGAGCATGCGGGCCTTGCTGCGACCAAACTGCATTACCCGGTTGCCTCCGCCCTGAGTCTGATTCATAATGAACAGCAGAAATGCAATAAGTATAATTATAGGCAACAGGGTGGAAAATAAAGAAGTCCACCATGGCGGCGGCGGAACCGGTGGGGTATCATAATCAACTCCGGCTTCCTGCATAGCCTTGATTATATCCACCTGGCTGTCCTTGGGAGCATTGGCCGTAAATTTTTCCCCGGATTTGAGCGTACCGCTGATATTGTAAACCAGGTCGTCTATTTCCACGGATGCCTTTTCTACCTGTCCCTGCTGTACTTTGCTATATAATTGAGGAAACGACAGTTCCTTCACTTCTTCCGGTGGTGCTGAAGTTAATTTTATGGCAAATAGGGCAATCAACACGATAAGAACATATATAGCAATATTTTTAAGGGCTCTGTCCAAAACTTTACCTCCCTCTCGTTCTAAATAAAAATTCTGTCATATTGTAGCATAACCACCTGTTCTTTTCAATTTTACTGCTCATCTTAACCTTGGTGCATGGTTCATTTTATTATTTTATCCCCGACTTCCTTCTTTATTACAATTATTCTGCTGGTATGAGCATCTGTAGCTGCCAGACTGGCAATACGATAACCCAGTACCGCATAAATATCGGGGCCGGAAGCCAGCAAAGGAACGCGGTTTCGTTCAAAAGCAGGTATTTTCAGGTCGATAAAATACTTTTTCAGCTTTTTCTTTCCGCCCATCCCATAAGGGAAGAATACATCTCCCGGGTGTCGGGAACGCAGTTGCAGCGGTCCCATTTTATCGTAATCCAGATAAATGGCATCCGGATCTCTTACATTAATACGTTCCGTCAGATCAAAACTGTACACCTCCCCGGTTTCTTTAATTGTAATTTTCCCGGGGACCTCAACCGGGTAGCTAAATTCAGGACATTGCGGGATAAAAGTGGAAAACACCAGCAATCGGTAGGATTTATTAACTTTTACCCCTTTTTTAAGATATACCACCCGGGATGAACCCGGCCTGGTGGCTAAATCCATGATTATATTAATATCTTCCATACTCCATCCCGTTTCACCTGCCAGCAGGCTTAAGGCATGTATGATAATTCTTCGCTGCAGGCCCGGCAAAAGAAGGCTGAAGGCAGAGTAATCCAGACTGATCAGATTATCACGGGTTTCTTTGACCAGCAGCGGCCAGTCATTGTAGACCAATTGCTCCATGACCTGATTTTCATCGCGGGCTATGGCAGCCAGCTGGTTAAGGGTATCGCTTATACGGGGATTATATTGTTCCTGCAAGAGGGGCAGCAATTGTAAACGGATGCGATTGCGCAGATAAAGAGGGTCATTATTGCTCTGGTCCGTGCAATATTTGATCTCATTATTTTCGGCATAGCTTAAAACGGCAGCACGATCCAAGGCCATCAAGGGGCGGATTATGCTTCCGCTGACCGGCATGATGCCTCTTAAACCTTTTATACCTGAACCTCGCAACAGGTGCAGAAGGACAGTTTCGGCCACATCGTCACGATGATGAGCGGTGGCAATATGCTGGGCCGATAAATCGGTCATCAGTTTGCTGAAAAATTGATAGCGGGCATCACGCCCTGCTTCTTCCACGGTCTTTTTATAGCGTGCGGCTGCTTCCAGGACTTCTTCCCGCCTTACGTAGAAGGGCACATCCCATTGCCGGCAGGTTTCCCGGACATATTCCTCCTCCTCACCGGCTTCGGCTCGAATTTTGTGATTAAGATGGGCGGCGACAATTTTTATACCGAGAACAGCTCGCAGTTCTTTCATAATATGAAGCAGAACCATGGAGTCCGGCCCGCCGGAAACACCTATGATTATGCAATCGCCCGCCTGCACCATCTGATGTTCGCTGATAAAACGCTTAACTTTATTAATCATAACCAAACTCCTGCTATCCTTTATACTAATCCTACCCAAGTTTTGAATAAAGTCAAACAAAGCCC
>DHSK01000088.1:432-14842 GCA_002408445.1 Syntrophomonas sp. UBA5288 | reverse complement strand
TACATGCAAAGTACGGTCATGTCGTCGCGGGGATGGGTGCGGCTTAAGCTTAAGGCGCGGTTTATCATCATTTCGGCCAAGACCTGGGGATCGCTTTCATCGACATCAGCCAGAAATTCTTTGACCCAGTTGTCGCTGGCGGTTTTACGGCCTGCCTCCAGCACTCCGTCGCTGACCATGATTACTATATCGCGCGGGCAGAGAGCCATTTTTTCACAGGCCAGGTCCAAATCGTCCAGAATTCCTATGGGTAATGAATTAGAGTTTATTTCCCCGACTTTTTTACCCCGTTTTACATAAGACGGAGCACTGCCGATTTTGATAAAATCGACTTCAGCCGTGTATAAATCAATCATCATCATATCCAGGGTAGTAAAGGTCTCGGCGCTCGACCTTAAAAGCAGAACGGAATTAATAGTTCTGAGGGCAAGTTCTTTAGTAAAGCCGCTGCTTAAAAGGTTCTCCAGCAGTTTTACCGCAGCTTCGCTTTCGGTGGCCGCCTTTTCCCCTACCCCCATGCCGTCACTAATAGCGGCCAGCTGTTTTCCCCCGGCCAGGGTAGCCAGAGTAAAGCTGTCGCCGCAAACCTGGTCGCGGGCCACCTGGGCCGCCCCGGTGACTACTTTGTAAGTAAAGGCCCGGGTGAGGCTAAATTCGCAGGTTCCTTTGCCGGGCAGGCGCGGGCATTTTTTTTCACAGACTTCCATGCGCTCACCCATCAAAGCTGAGAGGGAGGGAGCCATTTGGTGGCTGCACCCCTGGCCATCCGTGCAGGGCGAGGCTACTATCTGCAAACGTACCTGTTCCCCGGTTCGCACCGGGGTAATGTCTTTTATGTTCACCCCCAGCCGGGGGATCTCTTTCAACAATTTTTCCCGCAGGCTGAAATCTACTACGGTTCTGGCATCCATTTCTTCCGCCAGATTTTTTACTACCTGTCCCACCCCTTTGAGCTGGGTGGCCACCAGGTCGCGTGATTCGGACAGCTTCTCGGTCCAGTACTCATTTATACGCAGATTGTCAAACAGATAGTTTATGGCATTGATCAGCTCTCGCCCGTAAATACAGCGGCGTTTGAAAGCGGGCGGGCACTCTTCATAGCCCACGCTGCCGTGAGTCTCAGCCAGGGTGAATATATCCAGCATCTCCTGGGAAGTATTGTAACATTCATCCCCCCAGCACCTTTTGTAGCGTGAACAGTTTTCGCAGAAACCATGGGAGATTTCGTCATAAAGGTAATTCAGGCTGGCACCGTCACTGGAACGAACCGGCTGGGCCGAGCTGGTAAAGGTTGAACTGAGCTCGTCGAACACGCCCGCAATTTGCTCCATGCGGCTGCGCGTATTTTCCTTAATCCGCTGATCCAGTATTGGTCCTTCTGCTTTAAAACTGCTGATCGGCCCTATAGATTTGACCGGTATTTTTTCACGCAAAGAATCGGGCAAAATAATAAAAACAACACAGGCTATGCCGGTTTCCCAGATAGTGAGAATGGTAGTCTGGGTTTCGGCAATAAACATGGACAGGGCAAGAGTCCCCAGCATAAAACCAATGATGACTCCTATCCGGCCAAAGTTGCGAAACACCCCGGCCAGCAGTCCTGATACGGCGTACATGCCCAGGGTTTGGGCAAACACACTGGAGGATATGGAAGGAATCAGGCCGGTCATAACTCCCACCATAGTACCGCCTCCGGCTCCCCACAGGAAAGCGGCCACTAAAATGCCCAGGCGGCACAGCATGCCGGGCAGGCTTAATCCGCCCAGATGAATGTCGTTAAGGCCCATGATAATTCCGATGCCCATGACCAGAAAAGCGGCAATGTCCTCAAAGGCAAACTGGCTCAGCGGTTTCTTCTGCCGCAGCACATCGCTTCCCACCATGAATACGAAGGCCAGGATTCCTGCAATCATCGCTTCAAAGACCACGTTCATTTCCCGGTAAAAGGATATTCCGTCGGACAGGATAAGCAGACTTTTACTTATTATCATTATTGATACCGTAAGAAAAGGTAACCCAAACCAGGTTTTGTCCGCCGGGATGCGGACATATTGTAAAACCGCAATAAGTACAAATATGGTCACCAGATTAAACCAGAGGTCAAAGCCCTGTAATACGGTGCCCAGGCCGGCCAACGTAAAAACCGCCAGGAGGAGGGCGCGGCTGCGGTCCTTATAGGCGAATGCCGCCAGGTAGGCGTAAATAAAGGGAAGCAGTTCCCCCAGCACAAATGCCCGTGCCATTATAAGCGCTCCCAGGGCCAGTACTCCGTTCTCTATGGTCAGCATACCTTGTAGACCGGCCCAATCGATCCGGCCAACCATCTCGCCTATTTTTTTTACCACCATCGACAGGGGCGGTATTACTGCCGTCCGTTTTTTTCCGCTGTTACGGCCGCTGCCATCCACTCTTTGATAAGGGTATATATCGATTCTGTCCTGCATTTGGACATCCCCCCATCTTATAAGTCTTGTCCACCCATTATAGCAGGGTGCTCAGGTGTAATTTGTCATTTAGCCGCCGCTGCCGAGTTTTTCTTAATACAAAATTCCCATATTCCCGTAGGCAGAAAACACTTTCTGCCTCAGAGCGTCAAAAAAGTTCAATAGCTGCCTTATTAAGGATGCAGGCCAGTGCAAAGCATAGCTTGGGAAACGAGCGACCGGCCCTGAAGCCCGCTCCTGACGTCGGGGCTGTAGGGCCTGCTACGGCAAAACGGTAAAAACCTAACCCGTAGGCCGGTCTACAGGGCGTTAGCCCTTCACCCATAGGGCACAACTGATGTTCCCTTCGGTCACTATTAAGGACGCAGGCCGGTGCAGGACATAGCTTGGGGAAACGAGCGACCGGCCCTGAAGCCCGCTCCTGGCGTCGGGGCTGTAGGGCCTCCTACGGGGGTAAGGGCCAACATCAAAGGCCAACATATCATGGAGAAAATTATATCACGCGGGTAAGGTGTGAACTTGGATAAGCACACGGATAATACTGAAGAAAGATTTCCACAGCCCTTGCTTTTAACCTGCGTCGCTTAAATTCCCGATAATACCTTGCAGAAGATCACTTTCGCTGACAATTGTTTCACTTTTCCCCAAGGAATCCACAATTAAATACACAATCAGCAGACCCTGTCCTATAATATCCGCCCGTTCGGGTTGGAGTCCGGGCAAACGCCGTAAAAGATCGAGGGACATTTTTTTCACCATATGGTATAAATC
This sequence comes from Syntrophomonas sp. UBA5288, assembly GCA_002408445.1. Taxonomy (GTDB): domain Bacteria; phylum Bacillota; class Syntrophomonadia; order Syntrophomonadales; family Syntrophomonadaceae; genus UBA4851. The sequence goes on along the minus strand of DHSK01000088.1, from coordinate 11,627 downwards.
GGCCAGCTCGCTCTTAGCCAGCACCTGGCCATGCACCAGTTCAGGCCGGTATTCACGCAATCCCAGCTTCATAGCCACCGCAGTAGTGGCAGTGCCGCCGACGAATACCAGCGGACTATTTTGGAAACGGTCTTTTAACTTAATTACCGGTTCCAGGCGCCGGAGAAGCTCATCTGCCGTCATATTAGCTTCGGTGGCACGTACTGCTCCCACCGGCAATGAGATCCAGTAACGGTCTTCGCCTTCATAATGCATAAATTCCGTGCTTCCCCCACCTAGATCCACTACCAGAGGTGGAGCGGCCAGCTCAAGTGCTTCCGTTACTCCACGGTAGCTCAGATAAGCTTCCTCTTCGGGTGTAATCACATCCAGCTTAAGCCCGGTCTCTTTCGTGACCTGCCGGACAAAATCCTCCTGATTGGCTGATTCGCGTACGGCACTGGTAGCTACTATGCGGTAATCCTTTACTCCGCAATGGGCCATAGTTTCCTTAAACTGCTTTAAACATTGCAGGGTTTTCCGGATGGATTTTTCCGAGAGCAGGCCGGTTTCCGTCAGGCCCTCCCCCAGCCGGGTGGTTTGTAAATCCCGGGCCAGGACCGTTTTCTTCCGGCTGGCTACCAGCAGCCGGCATGAATTGGTTCCCAGGTCGATCGCGGCATAGTTTCCCATATAAACTCCTTTCTATCTCAATCCGATAATTAGAAAATTCAACACTGAAGGACACAGATTAATTATGATAACACAGATCTTATAATGACAACCCTACCGAACAAACCGGGGACACCCGGCCCTGAAGCCCGCTCCTAACGTCGGGGCTGTAGGGCCTACTACGGATAAGCCAGGCAGGCGACAGATTTTGCCAAAATAAAAAGCACTTCGTTTCCAGAAGTGCTTGTTTATCATTAAGTTATTTTAATTATAGCGATTACGCCTTCTCGGCTCAATTTTATTTTTAAGCGGCTGCATTCTCTCATCACTTTCTTTAAGAAAGCGGGCAATTTTGTCATCCAGAGAACCAACGTTATCGCCCCGGTTGGCTGAATTTCCGCGGGGATTAGCTGCTCGAGGCGGTGGTGCCGGACGTTCCGGCCTCTTGGGCGGGGCCGCCTGCTTAATGGATAGACCTATTTTCTTGCCTGCCACATTGAGCACCTTGACTTTGACACTGTCACCTTCCTTAATAAAATCCTTGACATCTTTAACATAAGTATCAGCAATCTCGGAAATGTGCACCAAACCTACCATTCCGCCGGGGAGTTCAATAAATGCTCCAAACTTGGTTATACCCTGTACTTTCCCTTCAATGACACTACCTGGTACAATATTATTCTGCTCAATTGGCATAAAAAATTAGTTCCTCCTCTAATTATCCTAAAATAATTTTATATAATGGAACTTGACTAGTCAACCTTAATCTGTTAACTATTTTTTCGGAGCCACCTGTATTAAAGCTTTTTCACCATTTTTGAGCATGCCCAGCTGTTCTCTGGCTATTTTTTCCATATTTTCTTTGCCGGTAGCTTTTGCCTCTTTGGCCACCAGTTCCCGATTAGCTTTTTGCAGCACTACTTTCTGCTGCTCCAGCCGGTCACGCTTGGCGGATAACTCCCAAACCATCTTGGCGCGCGGAATAATAGTAAAAGCCAGCAACAGGCATACAACCCCAACTATAATTTTTGAACCGGGCCGGGCGGGCTTGTCCTTACTCTTCACTTGCCTCATCCTCCTCATTAAAGACTCCCAGCACATCGAGCGGCAAAATTATAACCACTTCATAGCCCTTGGAACGGGCACGGTTATAAAGGGTGGCTACGGTACTAGGGCTTATTTTGAGGGTTTTGGAAATCTGCTCCGTGCTTTTCCCCATCTCTTTCAGCGCTACGACCTGCCGTTCCCGAAAACTTAGTTTTTCCGCTCCTCTGATTTCTATCTTCATATTAAAAACACTCTATCCACAGTTTATCCACATATTGTGGACAAATTAAGTACATTTATGTTTCGGGAAGAAGTTCGTGAATTCCTGCCTGTTTATAATAAATATTTCTATATTATTCTATTGGATTATCAGGAGGAGTATTTTTCCGGCGCTCCCGATATTTTTTCAGGGCCATAATGGGCTTGCGCAGGAGCCTCACCCCGTTTTCGAAGCCTGCCGTCGTACTTTGGGCGGCATGGGACAAAGGCTGCAAGAACCGCTGCCATAAATAACGGTAATAAATAAATGCGCCTATTATCAGGGCCAGAAGAACATAAATGCGCATTTCCCCCTGGTTTATCAACAGCATGGCCATAAAAACTACCAGGATCAGAAATAGCCACAGGATGAAATCGAGTAAATATAAGGAGTATTTACCCGGCCGGGCGCTTTTGACGGTGAGCTGGTAATATTGAAAAATGCCGCCGGTTAATATTCCTAATATGAGGGTAAGGCCAAAGGCTTTTATCTGGGTAAGTAGACCTGCCATCATGTTCCCCCTCACTTTTTGCCATAGGAAGCTTGGTTAAAGCAGTGCTGCCGAATTGCTTTTTTATTTTAACAAGCGGGTAAGGATGCTTTTCCCCCGGGCTTTGAAACTGGCCCCCTCCGGTTTATACTCCATGTTAACGATATCACCCTGTATCGCTACTTTCCCTTCCTCCAGGTTAAGGCTGGTGATGTGCAGATTGGAGCCGACAATAGCCAGATGGCCCTTCCGGGTCTCCAATATGATCTGCTCTTCATCAAAGGTATTAACGCTGGCTACACCGGTAAGTTCCATTATTTTGCAATCGGACATATACAGAGTATGATCAGCCATGTTCCTGCCTCCTTTTAAATTTTAGCCGCCGGGATAAATATCAGAATCGACGATAATCATTTATATTAAACATATGCAGGTGAAGCAGGTTTATGACTGGTTAAACGCTTTGGCCGGCCGGGCCGGTTTCAAAAAGGCCAAAAAAACACCCTGCTTGACGCAGGGTGTTTTATTCGATCACTTTATACATATCCTTGGCTGCTGCAGCCTTAACATTTTCCTTTATATCCAGAACTTCGAAGACCGTAGTGTGACTTCCTATCTGGAGGGTCAAGCGATCCCCAATTTTCACTTCGGTAGAGGGTTTGGCAACTCTACCGTTAACCATAACCCTTTCATTGGCAGCAAAATCTTTCGCTACGGTCCTTCTTTTTATGATACGCGATACTTTCAGGAACTTGTCCAGGCGCATTTTATAAAGCGTCTTTTAAGGCTTTCCCGGCCTTGAATGCGGGCACCCGGGCAGCGGGGATGCTGATTTCCTCACCAGTCTGAGGATTTCTGCCTTTCCGGGCCTGTCTTTCTCTTACTTCAAAGGTCCCGAATCCTATTAACTGAACTTTGTCCCCGGCTTTCAATGCACCTTCCACGGTGTCAAAGAAGGCGGCTACTACCTTGTCCACATCTTTTTTGGGCATGCCTGTTTTAGTCGTTACCTCACTGATAAAATCTGTCTTATTCAAGTTATCCCTCCTTAGTTATGGTATATAATGGTTAATTCGCTGCCGGTTGCATTAATCCTTCTTGTACAGCGAAAAACTTACCTTGGTAAATGATTACAATCCTCTCTGCTTGGCCTCTTCCCAGATCAGATCCAGCTCTTCCAGGCTCAAATCCTTGAATTCATGGCCCTTCTCTTTAAGCCGGTCTTCCATATATTCGATGCGCCGGCTGAATTTATGGTTGCTGGCCTGGAGAGCCTGCTCCGGTTCAATGTTTCTAAGCCTGGCTATGTTGACCAGGGCAAAAATCACATCGCCCATTTCCTCTTCTATTTCGGGACCGGTTTCAGCCTGGGACAGTTCCTCCACTTCTTCCTGGAATTTCTCCAGGGCACCATCAACGGTGGGCCAGTCGAAACCAACCCGCGCCGCCTTTTCCTGTATTTTTTCGGCGCGCATCAGGGCCGGTAAAAATTCCGGGATACCTTCCAGGAGGCGTTTTTTGCCTTCCTTTTTCTTAAATTGTTCCCAGTTATTAAGCACATCATTACTAGTCTTTAAATCCATGTCACCAAAGACATGCGGGTGGCGGTCCACCATCTTGTTGGCTACCGTACGGGCCACATCGTCGAAAGTAAATTGGCCTTCCCGTTCGGCCAGGGCGGAATGAAAAACCACCTGCAATAGTAAGTCTCCCAATTCTTCCCTGAGTTTATTCATATCGCCTTCATTTATAGCCTCCAGCACTTCGTAGGTTTCCTCAATCAGGTAACGGGCCAGAGAGTTATGGGTTTGTTCCCGGTCCCAAGGACAGCCTCCTTCTCCTAACAGCCTGTCCATTATGGCGATAAGTTCATCTATTCCACCTGACATATCATTCACCTCTTACTAATTACCTTTTCCCCAGCAAGCTTTTGACCATGCCGACATCCAGTTCTTTGATTACGAAAAGCAGGACTCCATATACGGCTACCCCCAGGCATATAGCAGCCAGTGTAGCCAGATGTGATATCAAGCCTATATTGACCAGGTTCTGGTAGGTTATTTTGACACACAGGGCCATTACCACTGTTACGGCCGTGATTTTGGCCAGTCGTCCCAGTTCATAGCTTACCCCGGTGATCTTTTTCAAATAAATGATATTAAGCAGTGACCCGATCATAAAGGCCAGGACGGTTCCAATGGCCGCACCCCGGATATTTAGAGCCGGTACACTGGTAAGGCTGTAATTAAAAACTACTTTGAGCGCACCGGTGATAATAAGGTTGCGCATGGCGATCTCAGGCCGTCCTATACCTTGCAGACCGGCACTGGATAACTGGAAAGCGGCCAGCACAATGCAGGAAAAAGCCAGGGGCTCCAAGGGGATGCCGGCCTCCGCCGTAGCATACAGCAAGTCACAGATTTGAAAGGCTAAGATATATAATCCTGCCGCACAGGGAAGGGAAATAAGCATACCGGCCCGCATGCCATAATTGATGCGATTATTTAAAAGCTGGCGGTCATTTTGGGCGATGGCCTCGGAAACGGCCGGGACCAGGCTGGTGGCTATGGAGATGGTAAATATGGTGGGCAAACTGATTAAAACTGCCGCCATGCCGGACAGCTGCCCGTAAAGCGAGGTAGCCTGCGAGGTGGTATAATTCAGGGCCATAAGCCGGCCCGGTACTATGATCGCATCGAGCACCTGCACCAGGGGCAGCACTACTGCGCCAAAAGAAACCGGAATCGCCAGTTTGACTACTTCTTTGGCCAGGTCAATGGAGCGTACCCCGGAGTACAATAACTTACTGCCTTTCCGGTCCGAAGCTGATTTGAATCTGAGATAATAGATCATCAGTACGAAAAGTCCGGCCAATCCACCAACTACAGCGCCGAAGGTGGCGCCTGCGGCGGCAAATTCCAGCCCCCGGGGGAAGAACATGAAGGCCAGCACCAGCACCGCGGTAACGCGGAATAACTGCTCGATTACCTGGGAGACAGCCGTAGGCATCATCTGCTGATAACCCTGGAAATAACCCCGGAAGACGGACATCAACCCGGAGAAAAACACGGCCGGAGCAACGGCCAGAATCGGATAGTAGGCCCGCGGCTCTTTTAACACATAATTGGCCAGGAGATGTGCGCACTGCATTATAAGCAGGGTCAGAATAATTCCAAATATAAAGAGCAGCAGCAAGGAGACTCGGAAGATTTTCCGGCTGTCACCGCTATACCCCTGAGTTTCTTTTCGGGAAACCAGCACCGATATCGCTACCGGTACTCCCGCCGTAGCCAGGGCCAGAATGGTGGTATAGATAGGATAAGCCATCTGGTAGAGGCCCATTCCTTCTCCCCCCAGCAGACGGGCCAGAGGAATCCGGTAAATTGCTCCCAGCACTTTGCTGATGGCTCCGGCGATACTTAAAATCATTGCACCTTTTAAGAAGTTTTTCCTGGTATCCACATTAAGCCTCCCCGTTTTCGTGAAATCTATTATACCACAGGGAAAGAACGCCCGCAGATTTAAATGGATAACAATTCAAGACTGCAGGATAATGATTGGTTTGTTAACAGGCCATGGCTGCATGCCACAACCACCTATGAAAATAGAGTATATCTCATATCCGTAGCAGACCCTACAGCCCCGACGTTAGGAGCGGGCTTCAGGGCCTGAGAGTTTACGTGTCATCCTGAACGTTAGTGAAGGATCTTTCGCCTTGCGAATCGGGAAGATCCTTCGGCTTTGCCTCAGGATGACAATGACCCCATGACTCATAACAAAGACCATCCGGGTTTTTACACGCTATATTCTTTACCGCCCTGCGTCCTTAATAGTCGCAAGGGAACATCATTTGTACCCACAGGGCATAGGCCGGCCTACGGGTTTAAAATTTCATATTAATGAGAGAAAATCAGTGTCCTTTCGTGTTGAATTATTCAGCACAACAAAAAAGCGATCTTGCTTAAGACCGCTTTTTTTCTTGGGTGGCATTTATTGCTCCATTTGTTTGGCGAGAAAACCGGAGGCGGTTTCGGCTAATTTGACCTCCATGTCTCCCATTTTAGCGCCGGTATCCTTGCTTACTATTACCACTGCCCCGATGGGATCACCCTGGGTTATAATGGGCGATATTACCTGGGCTTTAATCGTATATTCCCGGTCATCATTCTGAATAACATGCATATTTTCATCTTCAGGAGCGTCCAGGTCATTCATAACCAGAGTGTTTCGCTCGTCTATGGCCTTTTCAATCGCTTTGCCTACCGGTTTGCTTAAGAATTCACGTTTGTTGGCTCCTGCCACGGCTATTATAACATCCCGGTCGGCAATCATAGATATATGGCCGGTGGTTTCATACAAAGAGTCTGCATACTCTTTCGCAAAATCCCCCAGTTCTCCGATGGGGGAATATTTCTTTAAAATTACTTCTCCTTCACGGTCTACAAAAATTTCTAGAGGGTCGCCCTCACGAATGCGTAAAGTTCTGCGAATTTCTTTTGGAATAACAACCCGGCCCAGGTCGTCAATGCGTCGAACAATTCCTGTTGCCTTCATTTTACAACTATCCCTCCTTTTTTTAATAGAATTGAATTTTTGTTTTTATTTCTCAGTGATAGTATATAACTCAAAATCCCCTTTTATTCACTTTTTACCATTTACGCAAAAATTTTTATTTGGAATGTTAATTTTGGTTCTCAAGACAGCGAGCAGCACGAATTTAATCAGGCCTGCATCTCGGCCTTCCGGACCCTCAGGTCTCCATTTTACGGCATAAACCGTCCGGGACCACTGAAAAAGTCTATCGGGGTAAACGGTATGTACAAGTATATTTGCGTAGAGAAGGTTTAAGAATAGGGGTGCGGTGACATACCTTTCCCGAGGAATGTCCCCCCCCTACGTGTCATTGCTATGTTGTCATCCTGAACGTAGTGAAGGATCTTTCCCTTGCGAAGCGGGAAGATCCTTCGGCTTTGCCTCAGGATGACAACAACCTGCCTCAGGAACAATAACCGGCTTCAGGATGATAATAACCCCCTTATTCATAACAGGGACCATCTGGGTTTTTACGCGCCATGCTCTGCACCGGGCTTAGGGTAAACAGTTATATTCGGTCCAGCACAGCCTGTAAGTCCTCCAGGGAGGCTTTGTCGGCCAGCTGCACCTTGAGGGTGTAATCGTTGACTCTTTTTAGCTTCATTTTCCCGATCTTCTGGTTTAAACTGACCGGCAAAGTTTCGGTGGTCTGTATTTCTATGATGCTGCCGCGGCGCCGGAGCCCTTTAATATTTTTGTTCCGGGCTTCCAGACGAAGCTGGGCCACCTGCAGGAAATTTTCCACCGGCCGGGGCGGAATACCGAAACGGTCTATCAATTCAGCCTTAATCGCTTCAATCTCTTCATTTTCCCGGGCCAGCAGAAGGCGGCGGTAGATCCTCATCTTGGTCCCGGCATCAGGAATGTACTGATCGGGGATATAATAGTCCATATCAATATCCATCTGGGTATTGACCGGCTCGCTGGGGGCCTCGCCCCTTAAGACGGCGGTCTGCTGTTCCAGCAGATGACAATAAAGGTCAAACCCTACGGCCTGAATATAGCCATGCTGTTCCGCCCCCAGGATATTGCCGGCCCCCCTTATTTCCAGATCGCGCAGGGCAATTTTCATACCTGCCCCCAGTTCGTTAAACTCCCGCACCGCATTTAGCCTTTTAGTGGCATCTTCAGTTATAACCTTGTCCGGGCGATAAGTCAGATAAGCGTAAGCCAGCCGGTTGGATCGTCCTACCCGCCCGCGCAGCTGGTAGAGCTGAGCCAGCCCCATTTTATCCGCCTCATCCACGATAATAGTATTAACATTGGGCATATCCAGGCCTGATTCTATAATCGTGGTACACAGAAAGACCTGATGCTTGCCCTTTACGAAGTCCATCATGACCCGGGATAATTCATCTTCTTTCATGCGCCCGTGCCCTACGGCTATACTGACCTGGGGCAGCAACTCTTGCAGTTCCTCCTGTAAACGGTAAATATCCTGAATGCGATTATGCACGAAAAATACTTGTCCCTGCCGGTCCAGTTCGCTCATTACCGCCTCCTGAATAATCTGAGGGTTAAATTCCATGACATAAGTGGTAATGGGGTAGCGCTCCGGGGGAGGAGTTTCGATCACGCTCAAATCCCTCAGCCCGGTCAGTGACATGTGCAGGCTGCGAGGTATGGGGGTGGCGGACAGGCTTAATACATCCACTGTACTTTTAAAACTCTTTATTTTTTCCTTTTGGGCCACTCCGAATCGGTGTTCTTCATCAACTATCAGTAAACCCAGGTCTTTGAATTTGACATCCCGGGACAGCAACCGGTGAGTGCCGATGATAATATCCAGCGCGCCCCGTTCCAGGTCGTCCAGGATGTGCTTTTGCCGGGCCGAACTTTTAAAACGGCTTATGGCTTCTACCGTGGTGGGATAAGTTTCAAACCGGGCTTTAAATGACTCCAGATGCTGTTCCGCCAGTACCGTGGTTGGAACCAGAATAGCCACCTGTTTTCCATCCATGATCGCTTTAAAGGCTGCCCGCATGGCCACTTCGGTTTTGCCATAACCGACATCGCCGCAGATCAGGCGATCCATCGGGCGCCTTTTTTCCATATCTTTTTTAACATCTTTTATGGCTTTAAGCTGGTCGGGGGTTTCCTGATAAGGAAAATCATTCTCAAATTGATGCTGCCAGGGAGTATCCGGCGCGAAGGCATAACCTTCGATACTCTGCCGGGTGGCATAGAGCAAAAGCAGCTCCTGGGCCATTTTCTCGATTGATTCGGCCACTTTCTTGCGGGTCCGTTCCCATTCACTGCCCCCCAGTTTATTCAGGCGCGGTTCCTTGTCTTCGGATACGGTATAGTGATGCAGGGCATCCAGCTTTTCAACCGGCAGATAAAGTTTGTCGGTACCGGCATATTGCAGCAAAATATATTCCCGGGTCACTCCATCTGTTTCTACCTGGGTCACCCCGTGGTAGATACCCAGACCATAATTCTCATGGACCACATAATCGCCCAATTTGAGATCTTCGGTTAACAAACGGGACTCGGTTTTCTTTTTCTTGGTCCGGGTGACTCTCTTGCCCCCGATATCCTGCCCGCTGATTAAAGCCAGCTGCAGAGTCGAGCTGATAAAGCCGTTGCCGGGCCGGGCGTCGCTGAATTCTACTCCTACTATATGATGATCGCTCATTTCCGTCTGCAGTTGTTTTAAAGCCGCACCTCCGGGCACCGCCAATTGAACGGTATAGCCGCGCTTCAGCCATTCCTGGAGGCGGCTGCACAAGGTTTCATAATTCTGGTGAAATGGTTCCATTTCCTTCTGGGAAATATGCTGGTACATACCTACTGCTACGTCGGTCAGACTGCCCGGGAAAAAGGAATGATAGATGGCGGTTCTTTTTCTCATATCTTCCCGGAGGCTGTTTCCAACCGTGGCCATTTCTTTAACCCGGGTGTCTTTATTGCGCGCTTCGCGGATAAAGGTGCGGTATCTTTTGCCCACCTTTTCCAGCAGCCGTTCAAATTCCCCCGGTTCATCCACAAAAAGGTGGGCCCGGGGAGGCAAATAGTCCAGGAGGGTAGCTGCCGGCTCCGCAAAAGCGAGTTCATCGGCCGGGGTCAGGATCAATTGTTTTTCCTTGCTGCCCGACCTCTGGGTGTCAATATTAAAACGGCGGATGGAATCGATCTGATCTCCGAAAAAATCAATCCGGCAAGGTTCTTGGGCTCCTACCGGGAAAATATCCATGATGCCGCCGCGGACCGCGATTTCACCCGGCCGGGTGACGGTGTCAACCCGCTCATAACCGGTTTTGATGAGGCAGTTTAGAATTTCCGCCACTTCAATCTGTTGATCTGTTTTCAGGGTTAGCATTCCGGCCTTGAAGTCGGCCGGGGTCGCCATCAGGTGCAGCAGACCGCCGGGAGTGGCAATAACAACCTTGACCTGACCCGGGTTAAAGAGCAGCCGCTTGAGGGTGGCAATGCGTTCTGTCTCCACGGTGGAGATATTCTCTTTTATAAATATAAAATCACGGGCCAGAAACATATCCGGCCGCACCTGAAATTCCAGCAGGTCCGCAGCCAGATCATGGGCCTTCTCTTCGGAAGATACCAGACATAGCATGGTTTGCCCGGTACGCTGCTGCAGTTCTTTAATAACAAAAGCCCGGGCACTGCCGGTCAGTCCCGTTAATTGCAGGTTTTTCTTTCGAGCCAGACACTCTTCCATCTCGGTAAATAATTTATGATTCAATTTTTATAAAGCCTCCCACAACCAAAGGTGGACGCTCTATAAAAAGCCCCCACTTTATTATTGTTATTATATGTTTTTAAATGCTGTTAATGATAGTAATACCGGCCCAAGGATGAGAGTGTATCATCTATCCCCATTTCCATAGCACACTCTTCACAGGTGCCTTTTAATTCTATGGCCCCATCCGGCCCTTCTACTTCAGTGCTGTTGAATATTTGTTGACAGCATTCGCAGACATAGTAGATTTTCACTTGACCTGCCCCTTCCAACCTTTTGCTGTTATTGTTCCCGGAAAAGGCGGGTTAATATACATTCAAAAAAATTGAAAATTCAACACTGAAGGACACTGATTAATTATGATTAACACAGATCCTAAAAAACAACTACATGAGAGTTTTGCATAATTCCCAAAACCCCATTTGTCATTCTGAGCCTTAGCGAAGAATCTTAAG
>DHSK01000088.1:0-176 GCA_002408445.1 Syntrophomonas sp. UBA5288 | reverse complement strand
ACGGCCCCGACGTTAGGAGCGGGTCTCAGGGCCGGTCGCTCGGTTACACGGGTTTATATTTTTTTAATTATAGGAATTCATGGCCGGAACTATGCCTTCTTTTATCCAGAGCTCCAGGGCATCGGCGGCCTGGGTAACTGCCGATTGCATTAATTCTTCCTCGGCCGGGCTGAATT
>DHSK01000127.1:1566-6203 GCA_002408445.1 Syntrophomonas sp. UBA5288 | reverse complement strand
CCCGCCTGGTTGGCCAAATCAATTACTTCAGTCCACTCACCCTCATTTACTACCCAGGAATCTTTATATATGGGGTAGCTGGGGGTATACTTCCTTATTAGAGTTACCATAACTCCAACAATTCGGTAGCCATCTTTCATATGCCACTCTTTGTATTGGGGATTAGCAGGCCTTAACTTGGGGCCATTGCTGTTTCCTTCTAAAAAATACCTCAAGGCGGCTTCGGAAAACCCGGTAGGCAGGTCTGTTATTGCTACTACTATTTGGCCGTATTGAGCCATTTCCGCTTGTCTGCATATAGCCAGGTCACCATTCAATATTCCGGCTCCTATCATAGAATCCCCTGCCACCTGGAGGGCATAGTCAGCATCAAGGTCAGCGGGCAGTTCCAGGTAGTCCCGGATATTTTCCTGAGCAAGAAGGGGCAGGCCGGCACGGATCGTTCCAAGTATCGGCAGACTTACTATACTTTTCTCAAACGCGGAGGAAGTTTCATCGACAAAGTAATTTATAGGTATCCGAAAGTGTTTGGCCAATAATTTTATTGAATCTAGATTCATGCTTATTTTGTCTGACTCGTATTTAGAAATTGCTGCTTTCTTAACGTTCAAAATTTTGCCTAAATCTTCTTGAGTTAAATTATGTTCTTCACGTAATAACTTCAAACGTTCACCCAAACTTGCCAATAAAGCTCACCTCTTAAGTAATTATACAGTTCCAATTTGGAGACGTTGAGTTAGTATCTATTTTGGATACTTATTGTCGGTTTTATACTTGACAGTATCTCGACAGGAAACTAAAATGGTAGTATCCAAATAGGAAACAAGTGAGGTGATAATTACTATTTGTGAAGATATATAGGGAATCAGAGCTCTAAACAGGTTTAGATGAATGGGCAAATAATTGCAAATAAAAACAGAGGCCTGGACCATAGATGGATCTTGGCATGAGATCATTGATATACCAAATATACATATAAGATATTGGGGAAGGAGAAAGACCATGCTAAATGCATTAATTTCAGAAAGTGAAACGACAATTGACGAGTTACTGCCTGAAATCGAGAAGAAACGAGCTTTATTAGAAACTCTGGGGATGAAAAAGGGGCTCCGTGACCCGGGGGTGATATTTCTTAGTCAGCAGCTTGATAAATTATTAAACCAGTATTACTGGTTAAGTCGATTGTAACTAACATGGATAATGAAAAATCTGGACAAGGACGTTAGTCAAACTTTTTACATGAAAGTTTTTAAAGGTGATCCTAATAATCAACTTTCAGGGGTATTATTGATATCGTACCCTGCCTGAATAACTTCATATTTCTGTTCAATGATACTTTGGAAGCTCTCTGAAATAGAATTCCAATCGAGCAAATCAATCCTGAAAGGCAGTATTGATTCTTCAAATGCCTCTTCGGTTCGAAACATGGTTTTTAAATCTATCTTATTAAGGCCAATTACAACCAAATCCAAATCAGAGTATGGCTTGGAGTTTCCGTTTACCCTGGAACCAAAGGCTCTGACTTCATAATCGGGTAAATACTCTTTTAAGATGGCTTTAATAACCTGCATCTCTTTATCGGAAATATTAATCATTGTGAGCCTCGATTTGATGGAGTAGTTTTTCGGCATCGGTAACAAATATCTTTGCTATTTGGAATACCTCCTCCGCCCGGTCTTCGTTGTATGTATGCGAAGTGATATTTCTGGCTTTATGATAAATCATCCATTGATCAACATCATCAATCAGCTGATGTTCCGCAGCGATTCGATACAACTCTCTTCTTGATACGCCGTCGACATAAGTATTTCCCATTGTGTTTTCCAGCCATCTTTTCATAAATTTCCAGCAGAGTTCGTAGGTGAATTCGAAATTCTGAATAGCACCGGCCTTGATCGCATATCGGGTTATATCATCAATTCTCATGGATAATGCTTCATCATCTGCTTTTCCCAATACTGCCTGTAAGGATTTTATTGCTTTTCTTAAACTGTCCAGCTCAAGTAACATAGCTTAACCCGCCTCCGTTCAAGTTCTATAATATCACTTTACCATAATTATACAATAAAATACGCCCTGCAATAATCGCTATAACATACTTATGCGAAATATCACCCTGTTGGCTTGTATGTTACTATAATAAATATAAACCAAACTAACCCTATTACCATACCTAGACCTATCGGATACTTGGAATTACGCGACAGTTGCTTATCATAATGCCTGATTTTATCCAATTCATCACTAGCTAAATTCGGATCTTCATTATATAAGATAGGTAGCCACTGATTTATCAAAGTAACCTCTTTCAAAAACAAAGCTTTTAGAGCTACAAGTAGTGCAGCAGCGGCAAGCATGATTTTTAGTAAGAATTGATTCATTGATTCGTCCATTGGTATTTCTAGAATAACTACTGTTAAATAGAGAAAAATTACCAAAGCCAGAAGTCCTAATACAATATCATAGAAGCAATTAAACTTACGAGATAACTGCCTTTTTGATTCCATAGTTTCCTGTATCTTTTTTCCTAGACTCAATGATGAAAACTCACTTTCTTCAATGCGGTTATATGCCTGATTATAAAGTCGGTTAGTAATAATGGTATATATTACCGTAAGCAATATAACTCCTACGCCTATATGGAATAAACCGGGCAAATATATACATTTCCCTATAGCGATTTTTATTGTAGGTGAATTAATTGCTAACACAACTGCTCCAATAAGCATAAGGATCGTTCCCACAAATTTGTCAAGCTTAATACGGCTCCAAGCGTGAAAACAGCCTGTTTCCTTAATGATGCTCTCTTGTATCTTCATGTGAAAACGGGCGAAAATCATAAAGCCGGTAACTATTAATATTAATGCAAAAATATTTACCATACTATTTCCTCCTCATTCCTTACGGATTTCATCGAAACGACAGTAACCGTCCCCGCGTTTAGCATGTACTTTTCATTGAACTGGGTATTCTGATAAGGGATGGTATGGGGTTGCTTCGTATTTCACACAATACTCAGCCCAGAGCAGGTGGTCATGGAATATGCCAAGTGGGCTAATTTTTAGCTTGACCGGCACCGGAATTAACGGTTGGGAAAATATTTATTAATGGTTTAATCCAAATTCTTCAAATTTTTAGCTATTTCGATTTGAGCTGCCAATATCTGCTGTACCTGATTGACCTTTAACCCCGCCTGGTTGGCCAGGTCAATTACTTCCGTCCACTCACCCTCATTTACTACCCAGGAATCTCTATATGTGGGGTAGCTGGGGGTATACTTCCTTATTAGAGCTACCATAACTCCGGCAATTCGGTAACCATCTTTCATATGCAACTCTTTGTATTGGGGATTCGCAGGCCGTAACTCGGGGCCAGCGCTGTTTCCTTCTAAAAAATACCTCAAGGCGGCTTCGGAAAATCCAGTAGGGAGGTCTGCTATTGCTACTACTATTTGGCCGGATTGAGCCATTTCCGCTTGTCTGCATATAGCCAGGTCACCATTCAATATTCCGGCTCCTATCATGGCATCCCCTGCCACCTGGAGGGCATAATCGGCACCAAGGTCAGCGGGCAGTTCCAGGTAGTCCTGGATATTTTCCTGAGCAAGAATGGGCAGGCCGGCATGTATTGTTCCCAGCATGGGAACAGAATTCTGGTTTTGTTTTACTTGTAGAAGTTCATCAGTTGATACCTGAAAGACTTCAGCAAGTTTCTTCAGATTCATAACATCAGGAAGTGCCCTATCGGTTTCCCAATTTGCCAATGCGTCTCTTTTAACATTGATTAGTCCTGCTAACTCTTTTTGAGTTAAGTTGCTGTCTGTTCGGTAGTGCTTTATTCTGATACCTAATGTGCTCATTCTTCACGCTCCTTACCAATAGGGTAAATCTATCCGAAAATATTCTCAATAAAAGTGAGAGTTATACACAAAATAGTGTGACAAGTATTGTAATGTGCATTTGAATCACATATAATGTTGGTAATAACTAAAAACCAGGGACGGTGATGATAATGAATGCTGCTTTACTAAATGCCCGAAAACTCAGGGGACTCACCCAGGCCCAGATAGCGAAACTGGCAGGTATTGATAGGACGGTCTATACGCGCATTGAACGGGGGCAAAGAATTCCAACGGTTAATACAGCAATAATAATTGCAGATATATTGCAGGTTGATGTGGAGAATATTTTTATGCCTGTTGATGTGACTAGGAATCATAATTCAATTGGGACCTGCGGTTAGTTCATTATTGTGCCTTAAGTAAACGAAAATGATGCAGACTGAGTTGAACTTCCGGAAGTATAGGCTATTGCGGGAAGGAGAAATATCATGTTAAATGCATTAATTTCAGAAGATGAATTGACAATTAATGAGTTACTGCCTGAAATCGAGAAGAAACGCGCTTTATTAGAAACTCTGGGGATGAAAAAAGGACTCGGGGATCCGGGGGTAATTTTTCTTAGCCAGCAGCTTGATAAATTATTAAACCAGTATTACTGGTTAAGTCGGTTATAACTAGAGAGTTTTGCATGATTCCCCAAACCCTATTTGTCATTCTGAGCTTCAGCGAAGAATCTTAAGATCCTTCGGCTTTGCCTCAGGATGACATTGCTTAATCATAGGAAAAAGTTAATTAT
>DHSK01000127.1:0-1464 GCA_002408445.1 Syntrophomonas sp. UBA5288 | reverse complement strand
GCTTTGCCTCAGGATGACATTGCTTAATCATAGGAAAAAGTTAATTATACAAAACTCTCACTAACTTGAAAATGAAAAATCTGGACTGATGCCGGGGCCGTAGGGCAGTTTAAGGGAAAGGGCATGTCTCGTGATTGCTGTGGAAAGAATCGAATCAGTGATACCATAATATAGAATGATATTGTCACGGGGCTTGCTTGGGGTTGTTGGGTGGGGTAAAAGTATTAGTTTGATTATCACTGCCGGGGGGCCGGGGCCGTTCTCATAAGCGAATTTTAACTATATTTGTTATAATTACCTTATATATTTGCGAAAAGGGGCGATTTATTTTGAGCAAAGCTAAGGTAATTAGTATGATGAATTGGAAGGGCGGAGTTGGGAAAACGACTATTACCCACCATTTGGGGACCGGGTTGCATATGCTCAGCCAGGAGGAGCGGGTCAAATACCTGCACTCTGAGAAAACGCCCCGGATTTTATTTGTAGATAATGATGCTCAATGCAATCTGTCTATTTCTTGTTTGCATGTAGAAAAATATGAGGATCTGGTCTATAAATATCACTATAAGACCATTCACGATTTATATAAATTGTTCATATGTAATGAAGCTCCGGCGGTGGATGTGCATGATTATATTTTAAAAAACCAGGTGCGTATGGATGCGAAGAAGATATTTATGGGGATGGATTTGCTGCCGGCACATCAGGAAATGGCCTATCTGGACCTTAATATTGCCATGAATAACCGGGCCAATTTCGAAAGCGGACTTATGAGTAAGGAAATCTATAAATATCAGTACCTGGATCATATCCTGGAGCCATTGTGGGGCGAATATGATTTCATTTTCATAGACTGTCCTCCCAACCTTGGTTATACTACCATGAATGCGCTGTATGCGAGCGAATATTGTTTGATACCTACCGGACTCGATCATTTATCTTCCTATGGGATTGCATCGCTTCTGAAGGAGGTTGACCGCCTGAATACGGAATTTGCGACGGCGGTACCGAACCATCCTATGATTGAGGTGGTAGGGATCGTGGCCAACAATGTGGATGAAAACAGGCAGGAACCTAAGCGGAGCCAAAAGTTAATCAGGGAACGGTTACAGGAAAATTATCATGAGTTGATGTTTAAATCTTATCTAACTCGTGGAGATGGTATTACCAGTGCGTCGGAACAGGGTTGTCCGGTGTACGCGGAACGAAGTGGTAATGCCGGTAAACAGGGTGAGTTGTTGATGAATATCGTCCGCGAGTTTTTAGAGCGTATATGAGGGGGAACAGCATGAAACTAATGGTAAATGAAGTGCTGGAAGTACTTATGGGGGTACAGAAGATTCTGCAGCATTACCGGGGTAGCAAAGTAACAGATATGCTGGATGACATTTACCTGCGCTGCTGTGCACCTGAAAATATTCAGTACAGTGATAGAGAGGCTGGAACTGATAAGCCAGTTAATGT
>DHSK01000060.1:703-2872 GCA_002408445.1 Syntrophomonas sp. UBA5288 | reverse complement strand
GTTCAGGATGACATACTATTCGTTTATCGTGGTGCGGACATCGCGTGATAATTCTGAGCCTCAGCGAAGAATCTTAAGATCCTTCGGCTTGCCTCAGGATGACATTTGCAAAGTTACTGCTTAATCATAGGAAAAAGTTAATTATGCAAAACTCTCAATATTAAAGGAGGCGAATATTATGGCTGATGTTATCGATTATACCTTGTATGGGGATGATATGCAGATTGTTGAGATTGAACTTGATCCCGGTGAAGGGGTTAGAGCAGAAGCCGGTGCAATGGTTTATATGGAGCAGGGCATAAGAATGCAGACTGGTACCGGGGGAGGACTGTTCAAAGGATTCAAGCGCATGATTACCGGGGAAAGTTTTTTTATAACTACATTTTTGAATGAGGACAGACAAAAATCACGGGTTGGTTTTGGCGCTCCTTTTCCAGGTAAAATAATACCCATTGATCTGCAGAAAGTGGGAGGAAGATTCCTCTGCCAGAAAGATTCATTTCTCTGCGCTGCCAGAGGGATAGAGATAGAACTTGCCTTTACTAAAAAGATTGGTGCCGGATTATTCGGAGGGGAAGGTTTTATACTGCAGAGGCTTGAAGGTGATGGCATGGCATTTGTTCATGCTGGAGGCACCATCATAGAAAGAGATCTGGCAGCAGGTGAAACCATAAGGGTCGATACCGGATGCCTGGCGGCTTTTGCCGCAACGGTTGATTACGATATCCAGTTTATTGGGGGCTTCAAAAACGCCCTGTTTGGCGGAGAAGGATTATTCATGGCCAGCTTAACCGGCCCCGGCAAGGTGTACCTGCAGAGCCTGCCCCTCTCCCGCCTGGCTGACCGGATAACAGCAGCCGCAAGAGCAGGTAACCGAGGTGAACAAAAAGGTGCAGGCGGCATTCTGGGTGACTTTATCAGTGGAGAATAGGAAAGGATAAATACCTTTTCTCTGATTACTTAATATCAAAATAAACTTATATTAACGCGCAATAAAGCTGCACCAGCCATAAGATGCTGGTGCAGCATCGTTAATCGCTTTATTTATAACTTAATCCCTCACAGTGCGAGATGTGAGTTGCAAGAAACCATAAAAAAAAGAAAGGATACTTTGGTGGTAAAAGTATCCTTGTCTGAGAGGGAATATAATACATACCTGCTTTATCGGGCAGCCTCTTCATTATGGGAAAATAGTAAGTTCTGGAATGGACCTCTTTTATCTTTTTATAAAAATAAAAAACCCACAAAAAGTGCCGTTTTCTACAGCGCCCTTCATGGGTTCAATTCATAAAAATATATGTACGTTGACTGGTAAAGCCTTCTTAACTTTGCTACTTTAGTACTATACCATATTTAATATTAATTCGTCAAAGGAAATATTTTCTGGAAAGCAATTCGCAACTCGTCCCCTTTATTATGGGCCTAAATTTAACGGCTCAGGTTAAATTTTTTCCTTGACTTCCTGCAGAGTGTTAAACCATTTGGCATTATGGTGGGCACTGATTTCAGCATCAATATAGCCATCCAGCATCATTGAGGCAAATTCCACTCTGGATTTGGGATGAATAGCAGCCAGAAAGAAGTGCCCTGCAATGGCCAGGATAAGAATTACGGCCACCCACAGGTGAATACTGTAACAAATTGCCAAGAAGGCGGCGGGAACCAGGTGCCGCCATAACCACATGGGAAATCCGGTCAAAATCATTAAGAGACAGCCGATAATAATTATTCCGCCCAGAAGTTTCTGACCGGCATTGTATTTGTCCTGCGGGGGGGGATTTTCCACTTTAATGAAAGGGATATAACCTCCCATGGTTTTAAGCCAACTGATATCATCTTTAGTAAAGCTGGAAATCGTATCGATGAACTTGGAGAATCTCTCAAAGTTCAACAATATGTATATTGCGGGTCCGGCGGTGAAAAGAACACCTGCCCATCTGTGAACCAGAGAGGCATTGGCTTCGCCCCCAAATAGATTGCTTATCCCGGCGCTATCAAAATAGAATCCGATACCGGTCAAACCAAGAATTAGGAAACAAAGCAGATGGATCCAGTGCATGGTTCTGGTCTGTTCACTATGTTTAAGGACTTTTCCTTGGATTTTACTCATTTAGATTCCTCCTTAAGCGGCTTCAGATGCTTCATTTTTAAGTTGCTGAATAAAGGTGG
>DHSK01000060.1:0-495 GCA_002408445.1 Syntrophomonas sp. UBA5288 | reverse complement strand
AAGTCTTTATAAAGCTGAAGTATTTCCGGGTTCTCATGTGATTTGCGGATTGCCATGGATTCGTCCAGAGAATACAGGCCCGCGGCCCTTTTCTCAATATACTCATCAGAAGCTGCAAAAGCATCGAAACCAAATTTGGCAAATATACCGGTTAGCACGGCGGTTCCGATTAGAATCCCGGATCCTTTTAAGAACTGTCTTCTAGAAAAAAGGGGTTTTTCTATAAAAAGATTCATTGCCATCACCTTTCTTTAATATAGATCCCTGCGGATCGGCTGTCCTCCACCGTTAATACAACCACCCGGGCAATTCATGACCTCAATGAAATGGTATTTGCTTCTGCCCGCTAATACATCTTCGATAACAGACCCTACATATCTGGTGCCCGTGACAATACAGACATTGACCGGCACCGTTTTCCCCAGTGCTTTTACCGGAATCTCAACCGAAGCCTCGCGAACCGGTTGGAGACCCCGCACCGGCTTAAATTCCAGC
>DHSK01000066.1 GCA_002408445.1 Syntrophomonas sp. UBA5288 | reverse complement strand
TGCAGTCTCCGAGATGGAAAGATCCTTCGTCTTCGCCTCAGGATGACATAAAACCCTTTATTCATAGCAATGACAAATGGGTTTTGGGAATTATGCAAAACTCTCAAATAAAAGTAGCCAGGAGTATTATCATCATGCCCAGCCAGAATCCCCACCATCTGGCGTTCTTATCCCGTCGGTAAGCCTCGGGCCATAATTGCGAATAGACCAGATATATCATAATTCCTGAAGCCAGGCCCAGCAGCAAGGGTAAAAATTGAGGCAGGACGGCTAAGGCCAGAAATCCCACCATGGTTCCTAGCGGGGTTATAACCCCAATAAGCAGGGTTTTGGTTAAAATACTTAAACGGCTCATACCGCCCATTAACAAAGGGGCGGCAATAGCCATTCCTTCCGGAATATTATGTATTCCTATCGCCATAGCAATTACCAGACCGGTTCTGGCTTTCATTTCGCTGCCCAGCGCTATGGCCATCCCTTCGGGCAAATCATGTAAAGCAATGCCCAGCATGATCAGATACCCGAGGCTTATGAGACCATCCCGCCGGGAAGAATAAGCCTTAGCCTTTATCCCGCGTAATACCAGCAGGCCAAGGCCAAAGCCCACCAGGGCCTGCAGCCAGCCTGAATACAACAAAGCCGACGGCATCATATCAAATACCACCACCGCCACCATTACTCCGGAAGCCAGGCCCAGATAAAAAGCCAGACTGCGGTCGCTCCAATTTCTTTTGGAAAAAAGCAAAACCGCACCTACTGCAGTACAGGCTCCGGCTAAAATGCTCATTATTAAACTGGCATGCATTACTACCACCCCCACTCAAACTTGTTTATTCATTGTTATGTGAGGATTTTGAAATTTAGCTTAAAACTTCAGAAAAAGAATGAGTCTTTTAGCAGGCATATTAGCGGCAAAGTCCAGTATTAGTATATAAAGCCGGGTGTGGAGGTTGATAAAGAAAAATTGCCCTATGAAGGTATGAAGTATTGCAGAAAGGAAAAAGGCCTGTTTTCATAAGGCTGCTGGGTCCAGTTTGGTCTAAAGGAGCCGGACCTGGCATATTTATCTTAAAAAGAGGGGGGTATTTTAAATGATTAAAAACTGGCCGGTGGAAATCAAAGGTTTGGGCAGAGCGCTAGCTTGTGCAATCATTCTGGGTGCAATATCCTCACTGGTAATATACTATTCAAGCCTGGAGGAAACTCTGGTAAATCCGTTGGGAAAGCTCACCCTGATCATAAGCGTCTTTCTGGGGGGATGCTATGTGAGCAAGTCCTACGGTTCCAAAGGCATGATAAGAGGCATGAGTCTGGGACTGATGTTTTTTATAATCATGCTTATAGCTACTTTATGTCTTGCTCCGGCTCATATTGATATCAAGTCTTTTCTATATTCACTCCTGCTCTGTGTCGTGGCGGGAGGGCTCGGAGGCATATTGGGAATAGGGTTGAGTCTGCAGTGATGGCGATACCGGGTCGTCTTAAGCGGCCCGGTACCGCTTACCGGAAAAGGAAGCTCAAATACAATAACAGAAGTCCACTGATTAGCAACATCAGGCCCGTAATCATTCTGGGGCTCAACATAACACCGCAGCCTCCTTCAACAGTCCGGCAGAAGACAGATAATTAAGCTCAGCCCAATATTTTAAGCAGCAAACCCTTTAAGAAATGCGGTATTTTAAAATAATATACCCTCACTAAATTCACTCCTTCCAGGTCATTCAGATTTAATTTATTGTATGTGGGAAGGATTAAAAAGGTTACTACTCCTGATACAAAAAATTAAATCCAATCGCCTAGAATGCCAATATCTCTGCGTTTTATATGGACTATATTCTTTATCGGTATACTGCTCAGAAAAACCTGACCATATCTCTTGCCGGTCAGGCGGTTATCCAATACCACCACTGCCCCCCGGTCCTCTTCACTTCTGATCAGCCGGCCCACTCCCTGTTTAAAACGTACCGCCGCATCAGGAAGCATAAATTCCGTAAAGCTGTTTTTTTTCTGAGTAACACAATATTTCTCCCAGGCACTGCAGTAGGGGTCGGAAGGAGCTCGAAAGGGCAGTTTTACAATCACCAGACAGCGCAGCAAATCGCCTTTCAGATCGACTCCTTCCCAAAAAGTCTCCAAACCCATCAAAACCGTATTACTAGCCGCAGTAAATTCATCTATGAGCGTGCCAAAATCCCCATCCTCGTATTGAACCAACAGGCGAATATTTTGTTCTTTACATACCGGCCTTAACATTTCCGATACCTGCCGTAATTGTTTGCGCGCGGTGAAAAGGACCAGGATATTCCCTCCCACCGCATTGATTACATCGAACAGCACCTGCCCCACGGCCGGTTCAAATTTAGGATGGGTAATGTCCGGCATATCATCGACCAGGTACAAACATGATTGTTTATCATAATTAAAAGGCGACTTTTCCAGCAAACAATATAGCCGCTCCTGCCGGGCATAACTTTTCAGACCATTCTGATCTATAAAATGGTCAAAGCGGTCGGCAATAGCCAGAGTGGCAGAGACCATGACCAGGGCCTTCAGCTTTTGATATAACCTGCTATCGATAGTATCGCCGGCATTTATCTTGGAAGAGCAGATGGCAGCGGCCCGGCCGCGGTCATATTCGATCCAGACCAGGCAATGGTCAGCCTCCAGTTCTTCTTCCATTACTTTATAGCCGTTGTCTCCGCAGCCGGTTAATACCGCTATCAGGCTGGATAATTCCTGTCCGTCATCCTCATCCAGCTCCGGTATTAAGTCTTCCAGTTTCATCTTAATCAGGTTCTGATTCGCCTGCCAATCGAGGTATACCGGGTAGGCCTCTTCCATCCATTGCCTATCTCCGAAATTTCCTTTAACTATCCGGGTATAATTGAAATCGTCGCTGCCTGCCCCAATAATGTCAAATAACTCCTTATTCAGTTCCACCCCGCGCTTAATCAGATCGGTGGTTTCCATTAGCAGTGGCGCCAGATGGGGGAAACGTCCTTTCAAATAGTTAAGAAAGCCACGACCCGTATGATTAACATCATAAAGCAAATTATATATTATAATATTCTCCTGCCGGGAAAACCTGGTTGACAAACGTTCGAAAGATTCCCGGTTAAAAGAATGGGCTTCATCGATTATAAGATGTTCATATTCCGGCAGTACACTATGTTCGGTCAGTAAATCCGATAGCAGCAAGGCATGATTTACTATTATAATATCCGCCTTTTCGAGGGAGCGGATCATTTTAAGGCGGAAACAGCGATCATGATACTTGCACTTATCCCGCAAACAGCTGTTACGATCAGCCGCTACCATTCCCCATTCTTTCATAAGTTCACTGTTTAAAGACAGTTCTTTGCGGTCGCCGGTCCTGGTCTTTTCCGCCCAGGTCAGAATTGCGGTTATAAAATCCACCTGATTATCTTCAATATTTTTACGCCCGCTGATGATATTGATATATTTATTCCAGCACAAATAATTTTCCCGTCCGCGTGCCTCTGCCGCGGTGAAATTGACCTCCATTACCTTTTTTAAATCAGGGATATCATGCTGCATGATTTGTTCCTGCAGAGCCCGGGTGCGGGTGGAAACAACCACTTTTTTACCCTCCTCCACCGCAAACAGGATAGCAGGTATCAGATAGCCAAAGGTCTTTCCCACTCCCGTGCCTACTTCCGCCGCTAAGAACATTTCTCCAATCAGCGTATTGCCAACCTCTTCCGCCATGTTAGCCTGCTCCTGCCGGAAAATGAAGCCGGGCAGTTGTTCCATTTTGCCTCCCCGCCCCAGATAATAAGGAATCTTTTCTCTAATGTCGTCAGTCATTAAAACCTTTCCTCCGTATAGATATAACCCCATAGTAGCATGAAAGTATATCCTTAATAACAGCCATGCTCCAGGGACGCCATTTATTAAAAAAAGTATATATCATATCCGCAGCAGGCCCTACAGCCCCGACGTTAGGAGCGGGCTTCAGGGCCGGGGGTTTACGTGTTATGCTCTACACCGGCCTGCGTCATTAATAGTGAGCGAATGCGAACATCAGTTGTGCCCGCAGGGCATAGACCGGCCTACGGTTTTATATTTTTGTATTAAAAAGGAACTGTTAATGGAAACAGTCCCCTGCTAGTTTTCTATTGGTTATTTACCTTCTATCTTCTGAAGTTCCAGCTTATTGCCTCTTTTGGTCACATGATAAACTCCATCCACCAGGATATTATTCTCCTTTATGCTGCAATAGTAAGCCTCCCGGTTATCACAATACATTTTAATGGACAACCCGCAGCTGGCTGAAATTTCACGCAGAGTAGGGATGGTTATAAAATTGGCTCCTATCCTTTTCAGATGTGCCTCCGCCTTTAGGGCATGAGAGGTGGACCCAAATGTAAACAAACAATAATCGTTGGTTCGAAACAAACTCTTATCCATGTTCTATGCTCCAATATTATAAAATACCGCAAACAGAGGAACGTGCCCTGCTTGTCTAAATATCAATATCTCCGGCTTTGTAAAAAGTACCCTTGCTATGGGCAATAAGCTTATCACCACAAAACAAACTGGCCTCTACAAAAAACAAGCTTTTTCCCGCTTTCAGAACTTTGCCTTGCGCAACCATTTTCTCATTCAGACCTGAAGCAGCTATTAACGAGGTTGAGCATTCAACCGTAACCGCTTTTACTCCCAGGCTGCGTACGGCATTACCCATAGCCGCATCGGCCATGGCCATATACACTCCCCCATGGATCAATCCGAGCGGGTTGGTATGTTCCGGTCGCGTAACTATTCCTATCTCGGCAAAGCCCGGGCCTAATTCATTCAGAGTAAGTCCGAGCAGATTATAAAAAGGAGTTTTACTAATAGAATCCCTTATAAGTACAAATAATTTCTCATTTACCCCAGAATTGATTGCGTTCACAGTACTTCTCCTTAATTAATGTTAATGAGTGCAGAGAATGATCCGTTTTCCGTCAGCAGCATCTTCCCCTGCCTGCAGCTTTTTCATCCATTAAATATTATACCAGATATACCCGGTAATAAAGCCAGCTGCAAAAGATCAAAATATAATAAAAAGAGGTGCATTTATTTAATGCTCAGACGCTATGTTAATAGTATCGCTGTCGTAGTAATCTCCATGCTATTGGTGCTGGGCTTTATATTATATTTATATTATGCAACCCAACCCAGCCGCAAACCGGCTCCCAGCCCTCCAAAACAAACCGGGCAGAAGCTTAATTGGTATATGCAATTTAGTACCAAACAGCAAAAATCCACCGCCTATACCGAGGAACCCGGCGCACCTCTCGCGGCCAACGGTAAACCTTACTATATTGGAGGTGTAGCCGTACACCCCCGCATCCCGTTGCAGGATGGCGGGAAAGCCACCATTCCCATTCTCCCGTTTGGTACGATAATATATCTGGATAAACCGATTCCGGTTCAAGGTCGGGAGTTAAGCTCCATGACCGTAATTGATACCGGTGATGTGAACTACGGTCTCTGGCCCTCTCATCCCTACTGGTTTGATATCTACTGGGGCAGCAGCAATTACTATAATAACCAGGCCGCCCGCTCCTATGGCTCCCATCTGGTTAATTATCACTGGTATGAACCCTGGAATTAACAGTAAGAATAGAAAGCCCCCGGCATAACCTGACTCGAAATCAGTCTGCGCGCAAGCGCACGTGGGTTCGAATCCCACTTTCTCCGCCACAAACCCCTAGAAACACTACGTCTTCAGGGATTTTCTCTATAATTGGCGCAGCTTTTGAACGGTCCGTGGGGCCTCTCGTCAGGCGGTATTCTCCCTGTTGTTATGAAAGCATCCGAATCATAACAAACCGGTTTTTTATTCTTCTTGTAATGCACTAACATAATTTTCTCCCTTCTGAAAAACAAAAAAGCCGGAGAATTGAAGCACACTCTACGCTCCGATTCTCCGGCTTTTTAATTGGATTTTGGTTTAAGATGTTGAATTTTGCAGAAATATAGTTTTTATAAGTTACGTCTTCTAAAAGAATGTAATCTGACTTGGGTTTAAGTCGTATCTGTAGTAATATATATATATCAATATGGCAAAGGAGGTATTTCATCTATGATTAGTCGAGAGTTGTATATGAGCCGCATCCGTCCTTTTATCGGAAATGAGCTTATTAAAGTTTTAACCGGTATCCGCCGCAGCGGAAAGTCAGTCATGCTGGATTTGATTAAACAGGAGCTGATCGCCTCCGGTGTGAATGAGGATCAGTTTATTTCTATCAACTTTGAAAATATGAGCAACGCACACCTTTGTTTTGCCGAGGCACTGCATGAGGAGACCGCTCGACGGGTAAATGGCATCTCCGGCAAGGCATATCTTTTTTTTGATGAGATTCAGGAAGTTGTCGGCTGGGAAAAATGCATCAATTCCTTTCGGGTTGAATTTAATTGTGATATCTATATCACCGGCTCGAACGCCAAGCTTCTTTCGGGAGAGCTGGCCACATACCTTGCCGGGAGATATGTGGAATTTGTGATTTATCCCTTTTCTTTTGGAGAGTTCTCGGAGCTGTATAATACCGTTTTCCCTGATTCCGATTCGAGAGCGATGTTTATCCGATACCTTACCGATGGCGGGATGCCGTACTTGAGCAACCTCCGCTATGCCGAACAGCCGAGCCGTCAATATCTGCAAGACCTCTATAACTCCGTTGTCCTTAAAGATATCGTAAAACGCAACAGCATACGGGATGTTGATCTGCTGGAGCGTATCATCGCATACATTACGGCAAACGTCGGGACGACTTTCTCCGCTACAGCGATTTCAAAATATCTTAAAAGCGAGGGACGCAATGTTGCGCCGGAAACAATCTTAAACTACATTAAGGCTTGCGAAGATGCCTTTTTGTTTTACCGCGTCCGCAGGCAGGATTTGCAGGGGAAGAAAATTCTCACAGTCAATGAAAAATACTATATTGCTGACCACGGAATCAGAGAAGCTATTTTTGGCGGAAATATGAAGGATATCAATCTCATTTTCGAAAACATCATTTTTATGGAACTCTTGCGCCGTGGATATAAGGTTACGGTTGGCAAAGCTGGTGAAAAAGAAATTGATTTTATTGCTGAAAAACAGACTCAAAAGCTCTACGTCCAGGTAGCTTATCTGCTGGCATCCGAGGTAACGATCCAGCGTGAATTCGGAGCCTATGATACGATCAGGGACAACTTTCCAAAATATGTTGTGTCGTATGATGAATTCGATATGAGCAGGGACGGACTGAAGCATATGAACATACGTGATTTCCTGTTGGCTGAGCAATGGAATTGAGTTTCTGCTATTTCCTTTTTCTACTTTCAAGCCTGTGAGCGTTCCTCTCGAAATTTTCGTATCAGACTCATGTGTTTATTTGATTTCTGAGTGATGCGGTGAGCTTTAGTTGCCATCTAACCATAAAGTGGTCAGAAGAATAATAATGATATGCTTTCTAAAAATGTGTTTTCCAAACGCGGCTATCTCAAGAACGGACAGATCACCAATATACCCCTTTACCTCGCACGAAATACGAAAGAACTTTTGTAAGAATATCCGTCATGGTTTGTAGGAGCATATCCCTCTTTTACGCAGCTTATGAGCTTTAAGAAAGAGTTGGAAGACATATCCGCGTCCATGAATGGCAGCGCGGCGGTGATAGGCCTTCAACTTTTATTGCAATAGAGAGGGGAGAAATGGAAATAGTCTTTACCGTCGCTGCATAAATCCTTTATATTATCGGCCTTATTGCTTATAATGTGTATTAATTGCATGCTCCGGCTTGCATATTTACTCCTATTTATAATTAGAAAAAGGGAGGTAGTAACTAATGAGTTCAGCAAATAATAAGATAATTGATGCTTCCATAATAAAGGACATCGGCCTGGCCCCTGCAGGACATAACAAGCTCACCTGGGTCAGCCAAAACATGCCGGTCCTCAACATATTAAGAGAAGACTTTTTAAAAAACCAACCTCTAGCCGGCAAAACTATCGTCTGCTGTCTGCATCTGGAAGCCAAGACCGGCTATTTGCTGCAGACGCTTAAAGCCGCGGGGGCAAATGTTATCGGATGCGCCAGCAATCCACTCTCCACCCAGGATGATGTGGTAGCTGCCCTGGTTGATTCCGGCATTATAATTTACGCCGTTCATGGCGAAACTCCGGAACAATACCACGAGTTTTTAAATAAAGCCCTGGACTGGATGCCGGATGCAATAATAGATGATGGAGCGGACGTTATTTCCGAGCTTCATAAAAACAGACCCGAACAGGCCCAAAAGATTATAGGCGGTTGTGAGGAAACCACCACCGGTATCGTACGCCTTAGAGCTATGGACCGGGACCAGGCTTTGGTGTTCCCGGTCATGGCCGTAAATGATGCTTATATGAAATATCTTTTTGATAATCGTTATGGCACCGGTCAATCCGTTTGGGATGGAATCAACCGGACCACCAATCTGGTAGTGGCAGGGAAAACGGTGGTAGTAGCCGGCTACGGCTGGTGCGGTAAAGGTGTTTCCAAGCGGGCACTCGGCATGGGAGCCAGAATAATTGTCACCGAAATCGACCCGATTAAGGCCAACGAAGCTATTATGGATGGTTTTGAAGTCATGCCCATGCAGGAAGCAGCCCGGTACGGGGATATATTTATTACCGTTACCGGCAATATAAATGTTATCCGGCATGAACATTTTGCAGTCATGAAAAACAATGCCATTCTTTCCAACGCCGGTCATTTTGATGTAGAGGTTTCAAAAGGCGATTTGTATGATATGGCGGTGAGCACTAAAGTTCTAAAGAATAATATCGAAGAATTCGTTATGCCCGACGGGCGCAAATTGTATCTGCTGGCCGAGGGCAGACTGGTTAATCTGGCTGCCGGCGACGGGCACCCGGCCGAAGTCATGGATCTGAGCTTTTCCCTTCAGGCTCTATCCCTCATTCACGTTATTCAAAACCGCTCCAGCCTGGGAAACCATGTTTACAATGTTCCTGAAAAAATCGATAAAAAAGTGGCTCTGCTCAAATTAAAATCTTCCGGGATCGCGATTGATGAGCTTACCACCGAACAAAAAGAATATCTCGATAGCTGGGATACCAATTTATAAATTTTTGCTTCTAGCCCCCGTTGCTGAGAAATCATGCGGGGGTTTTTCGCATATTAATTCCGCCGGATACAAATAATAATAGCAGTAATTTGTAAAGGCGGTTTTATTATGAACAAGATTAACCGTAAGTATTTCCTTACGTTTTTTGGAGTCCTGATTATAGTTATGGTGGCTGCATATATTTTGAATATTATGGTCCCCCGCTCTTCCAAACCTGCCCCCAGCCAGCAATACAGTTATGACTCCCAGTACCCTTATGTTACTATCCGGGATACCAATGGCAAATTAGTATTGCAAACCGGCATCCCCGTTCATATTGACGACGAATATATAAACGAAAAAAACTATCATTACCGAATCATCAAGGTTGACGGTAATAAGGCCACCGCCAGGCTAGTAAATTCTCCTGAATATACCAAACAGACCAATACCAACTTACTCTCATTACTGCCCTTTTCCCAAAGCAAAACTACCCAGGCGGGAGCTCCCATCCATGTGGTTTTGTACCATACCCATAGTGACGAATCCTATACTCCCACTTCGGGAACTCCCAGTGAGCCGGGTAACGGTGATATTTACCAGGTAGGAGATACTATAGCCACGGTTCTTACCCAAGCCGGAATCAGCGTTTCCCATAGCCGGGCCAAACATGATCCGCATGATATCAATGCTTATCACCGTTCCCGGCGGACGATAACCCGGTTATTAAAGGAACGACCTGACGCTGCCTTCGACATCCACCGTGATTCAGCCCCGGTTTCGGCTTATGAGACCACTATCAATGGTATTGCTACCTCGCGGGTAATGATTGTGGTCGGTCGATCCAATCCCAATACCAAAACGAATCTGCAATATGCCCGGCTCATTAAGAACCGTGCCGACCGGTTGCATCCCGGCCTGATGCGGGGGATATTTATGGGCAAGGGAGATTATAATCAGGATCTCTATCCCACTGCTCTGCTTTTCGAGATTGGTACGGAAGGCATCTCACTGGATGAGGCCCAGAAAGCTGCCGCTTGTTTAAGCGATGCGATTATAGGAGTGACTTATGCCAGGTAAAGTATCTTAGGCCCTCAACATCTGCGCATGATGATTAAATCTGATTATTACGCAGTCAGCCGGGACGGCTGACCTGGGGATGGGAAGAGTGCTTTATTTGTATTATTATATTACTAGCATTATCATCATCATCCAATTGAGGATGATGTTTTTTTAGGCATGATATAGCTTTTTAAGTATATTATTTAAGGGCAGGGTTTTGGGGTTGGGGGGATACCATGAAGCTTGAGTACAAATGGCAAGTTCTCATAATTGTATGTATTGGCATATTTATGTCAACCCTGGATGGAAGCATTCTCAACATCGCCAATCCTACTATTGCCCGCAGCTTAAATGTCAGCCTGGAACAGATTCAATGGATCGTTACGGCCTATATGCTGGTAATCACCGCCTCACTGCTCTTCTTTGGCAATTGGGGAGATAAAGTAGGCAGCGGGAAAATATTCACCTATGGCTTCGTAGTTTTCACGATCGGCTCATTCTTTTGCAGCACCGCCCATGGTCTGTCATTTCTTATCGCTGCCCGGATAATACAGGGATTTGGTGCCAGTATGATGATGGCCACCGGTATTGGGATCGTCTCCAACACTTTTCCACCCTATGAAAGGGGTAAAGCACTGGGTTTAACCGGCAGTATAGTCGGAGTCGGAAATATGACCGGCCCTGCCCTCGGCGGCTTCCTGGTAGCAAACTGGCAATGGAACGTAATATTTCTATTAAATGTTCCGGTAGGTCTGGCTGGTTTCTTTCTGGCCTTAAAGTATTTTAAACCCCAGCCCGTAAATAAAGATGGCCAAAGCTATGATTTTGCCGGCACATTTCTTTTCGCCCTTTTTGCCGTTTTGCTGATTCCAGCCTTGGTGGGGAGCACAGGCCTGAGTTCGGTTTTATTAGGTATATCTATCCTGGTACTGGCCGGGTTCATATGGTATGAAAAGAAAATTGCCTGCCCACTGCTCGATTTCCCGCTGTTTAAAATACCGCAATTCGTCCAGGGCAACCTGATGGGAATGGCCGCCTATACTTCACAAACTTTTGTGTTTTTCCTTTTACCCTTTTATATGGAGCGCATCATGGGACTAAGTCCGGCCTATTCCGGGCTTTTGATGACTATACCTCCGGTTATCATGATGGTCCTGGCCCCGGTAGCAGGTTTTCTTTCCGACCATCTGGGTTCATCCCGTTTAACCACGACGGCCTTTATATTGATGGCGGCGGCGTATCTATTATTATCCACTACAACTGCTGCAGCCAGTCCCTCGCTAATTGCCGCGGTTCTAATAATCCTGGGCGCCGGTATGGCCATGTTCGGTTCACCTAACAGCAGTTCCATCCTGGGTTCTGTACCACCGGAAAAAGCCGGCTATGCCGGGGGTTTTCTTTCTACCGTACGCAATCTGTCCTATTGTATGGGAACAGCCGCTTCCGTCGGCCTGTTCACCTGGCTTTTGACGAGCCAGAGGCAAACTTTAAGCTATATTCCCGCCTATATAAAGGCCACCCATATTGTATACTGGTCCGGAACGGCCATAGTCTGCCTGGGCTTATTAATCTCTCTCTGGAATTCCTTATCCTGCAAGAAAAAAAAACCGTAACACGGGATGCCCTATAACACGGGATGCCCTATGGTCACAATTAAGGTTGTAATGTCCTTTCGGGTTAAATTTTTTACTAACTTTTGACCTTATGATTACATTCTGCTATAATCATAAATGCGATATGCGCCCGTAGCTCAGTGGATAGAGCACTGGCCTCCGGAGCCAGGTGCGGAGGTTCGATTCCTCTCGGGCGTACCATTTTAACAAGAAAAGCCCGTGTTAAGCACGGGCTTTTTGTTGTAATTAATACGAAAATTAGACGCTGAAAACACTGAACATTATGAATAACGCTGAGTTTTTACCCCCAATACCCCGGAAGAAGCATTTTCTTACCATAAGACTAGCAATAATTGCGGGGTTGGGTGTTAAGGTTAGCGCACCGTAAAGGCGATTCTATATGGTTCGCACATACTTAATTAACCAAAATATCAATGCAGCTATAGCATTTCGATATACACCAATATAAGTCCGGGGTGCAAGCGTTCTTAATACCCCAACCCGGCATTATCTAACGCTATACTTATTTTTGTAAATGGTCGTGATATCAATTATAGATGGTTAATTTTTAATCAACTTTTCTATGAATAGGAATACGCTTTCTGAAATAGTATAGCCCTGCTATCGACACAACAGTAACAAAGCCAAGTATTATCAGGGTATTAATTAGATTCTTCGACTGCATTAAATAATTGCCCAAGAGGACATAAATGAGAGCCCAGGGCAACTTGCCCAGCGCCGAGGATAATCCGAAGACCCGGAAAGAAACTCCGCCCAGACCTGAACCAATATTAATTATAGGGGTCGGGACCAGAGGAAAAATCCTGGATATGAGCAACACCCAGAAAACATTATTCTGATTGATACTCCTTAAATCAAACTCGTACTTTCTCTGCATCCAGCGGACAATAGTATTGCCGCCCATCCAGCGGGAAACAGAATAGAGAAAAAGAGCTCCCACCAAAGCCCCGACCCAGGCCAGCATAAAACCGGTAAATTTGCCAAAGATCATACCTGCCGCCCCGGCCAGGATAATATAGGGTATGAGAGGTATCATGGCCTGTACGAAAAAAAGAATAAAAGCTATCAAGGGACTGTATATCCCAAAGCTGTGCAGATAAGCCACGGTCGAATCTATACTGGTTAAATCAAGACCGGTTAAATTTAAATTCACGTGCTACCTCCGGAATAATCTAAAATTTGGGCTTTTATCCATGCGAGGGTCAGGTTTTCGCGTTCCCTGGTGAATTCAGTAAAACGATGGTCCGCTTCCGCCACCAATTCCAGTGTGCCATGCTTCACGGTTCCGGCAATGGTCCTGGCATTGTCAGGGTTAACTACTTCGTCCTGGCCTCCATGTATAGCTAGTACGGGCATATCCAGAGTCTTTAAGCAGGACAGCAAATCATGCCGTTCAAAATCCCTCACTATATCAGGCTGGAGAGGAAATTCTCCATTTTGATCAATTATATTAATAGTTTCTCCCTTAAGCAGACGGTAATATGCGTCGTCCCCCAGCATATGTTTAAATGTCCCGGCTAAATCAACGGGAGCAGACCAGAAGATACAGCCGGCTACGATAGCGTCGTAAGGTGCAACCGCAGCAACTGTACTCCCTCCAAAACTTCGACCCAGCAATAATACCGGCAGACGAAATCTCTCCCTGACATATGCTAGAACCAATTTCAAATCCGCCACCTGGCGGGAGAGAGTTACACGGGCAAAATCACCGTCGCTTTCACCGCTGCCTCTACAGTCAAAAGCCACTACTCCAATCCCCAAACTATTCAATCTGCGCGCAAAAGGAATCAGTTTGCCCGAGTTTTCTTTCGCACCTCTGAAACCGTGGCAGATGGCCATAATATATACCGGTTCCGATTTGCCCAATAATATCCAGGCCGCCAGCTTGTCACCGCTCTGATCCGTTATAAACACCTTATCCTGCATAAACTTCTCCCTGCTGCTAAATCGGCTTTCTCTCCTTATTTTTTTCATCTGATTCATAGCGTACCCGATTACTGCAAAAATCACAAATAAAAGTAATTACTGGTTGGGTCTGTTCGCTCAACTTTTTAAAATCCTTATAGTCCTCATCCAACTGATAAGTTTTTCCGCACATAAGACACCTGGCTGCAATACTTTTCATAATTATACCCCCCCTGCGAATCTGCATAAACAATAAATATGTTCAAAAACCGCAACCAGGACCCCCTGTGATAATTAGACGGGTCCTGGTAGTAAGAGTAATTAAGGGCAACCCTTCATATTAAGCAATTTTAAAATAATCTATAGCATCCTCCAGTTCTGCGATACCGTTTTGTATATTATTAACCGATGCAGCCACTTCTTCCAATTCCGCCATCTGTTCTTCAGCCAGCCGGCTGATGTTCTCAGCTGCCTGGGCATTCTGGTCGGCAGCTGAAGCCGTCTGTTCGATAGACTGAATGGCACTTTCCGCGCTGGCTGCCATCTCCTGGCTGGCAGCGGTCATTTCTTGAATTTGCTGGTTTACAATATTAACGGCCTGAATAATCTGTTCAAAAGCCTGACCGGCACTGGCCACAACTTCGGTTCCGCTAGCCACTTCCGTGGTTCCTTCTTTCATAGCCGTTACAGCCCTTTCTGACTCTATCTGAACCTCTTTGATCAAACCGGCTATACGTTTGGCAGCCTCGCCTGATTCTTCAGCCAGCTTTCTTACTTCTTCGGCCACCACAGCAAACCCTTTGCCCTGTTCACCTGCCCGTGCCGCTTCAATAGCGGCATTAAGCGCCAGCAAATTGGTTTGGGTGGCAATATTGGTAATAAGGTCAACAATCTGACCTACTTCCTGAGATTTTTCTCCCAGGCCTTCAATAATACCGGCAGTCGAATTTACGGTGGTACTTATAATGTTAATCTGCTGGACGGCTTTTTCTATCTGCCTTTCCCCGTCCTGAGCTTTATTAGCGGCAGTCAAGGCAGAATTGGTTATATCCTGGGCATTTCCGGCCAGTTGCTGTATGGCCGCCGACATCTCGTTTATGGCCAGGTGAGACTGATTGGTCAGGCCGGCCTGAGCCGTAGCATTGCTGCTCATTTCCTGTGAACGAGCCGTCATCATCTGCATTAGTTTGGTACTGGCATCGGACCGCTCGGTCAGGTTCTTGCTGGTGTCACCTACGCTGACGATCAGCTCTTTGGTCTTGCCAATCAATTCCGATATTTTTTTAACCATTTTGTTTACCATTCCAGCCAACATTCCCATTTCATCATGAGCATATTGAGGAATCTGCTGAGTAAGGTCACCCTCACTGGTTATTTCAATGGAATTGCTTATTCTCTTAAGCGGATTATGTACCGTCAAAGCAATCAGCATCGCTGCTATCAGACCAATCAAAATTCCTATGATTGAATACACTATCATGCTCTGCCGGAAATGGCTAACCATGGTGTCATATGGGGTGGCCGGAACCCCGACATACCATATACCGATTATATCCCCGGCGGCACTCTTAATTGGCTCGTAGGCCGTTTCATTCATTGTACCCACTACTTCAGCGCGCCCCAGATAGGTTTCTCCCTGCTTAAGCACCGCGTTTGCAACTTGAGAAGATACTTGTGTTCCCACCTGCCGGACATGGTCCTTTTTTACATTGGTGACAACCCTGGTATCACCTTTAAATATGGTAACCGTGTCACCAGTTAAATTGCCAATACGGTCAACCACTTCATAGTTCTCTTCGATTAAGGTGTTGCCTTTATATAATTTGCCATTGACCAGTTTCCAATTTCCCGGATAAGCCTGTTCGATGATTTGTCCCCCCAACGCCAGGTCCGACTTGAGTTTTTCCTGGGCTGAAGTGGTTATTTTGTCTGACATGACCGAGGTGGCATAGATACCCATCAAGCCCGTCACCCCAGCCAAGACTACGGTAAAAGTTATAATCAGCCGCATTTTGACGTTGATTTTCCGCAACATCTTCTCAAACCATGCTGATACTCCCACTTAGACCCCCTCCCGCCAAATTAAACATTATTTATGCTAGCTATATAATTCTATTATGACGGTCGGTTTACCTGCTAAATGTTTTCTTTTTCCGGCAAAATTTTCATATATAATACGTTATGATAGTTAAAACAGCCGATTATCTTGCCATTCCGGTCATAAAAGTAATTTACCGATGAGCCCCCAGTATAGACCTTACTGCTTTCAGCCATCCCCAGGTTTTCTACATAACCGGTAAGAGTTTTTCCGTCCGAAAAATAAATCATAACTCTTACCATGCCGGATTTATCTTTCTGGTCCGGGTGCAATAATGCGGCGGTGTCCAGTTTACAGCCTCCTAATGACAGCATCAGCACTATCAGAAGCAAGGTCGCGGCCAATCTTTTTCTCAAAAGCGCCCCCTCCTTTTCCTCCTCTGCAAAGCCATATTGTACCGGTTATCGGCTCCCGCTTCTCTCCTTTTTTCACTCCACCCGGTGAGTTTCTGATTTACCAGGTAGTGTAGAGTCCCGGACGGAAAATTGCCCCGTTCATCTCTAAGCCCGGCCGGTATGCCGGTCAGGATTTCAATACCTTCATTTATATGATCAACTGCCCATACCGTAAACTTATGTGCCTTGACCGCTTCAACAATATCGTCATGCAGCATCAGATCAGTAATATTCTGCCGGGGAATTATAACGCCCTGGTCTCCATCCAGCCCTCGCTTCCGGCACACTTCAAAAAAGCCTTCGATCTTCTGATTCACGCCTCCGACCGGCTGAATCTCACCATTTTGATTAACCGACCCGGTTACCGCGATGCCCTGCTTAAGGGGAACATTGGCCAGACTGGACAGCAAAGCATACAGTTCCGCACTTGAGGCACTATCGCCTTCGATGCCCTGATAACTTTGTTCAAAGGTCAGACTGGCGGATAGGCTCAGCGGTTTATCCTGGGCATACTGAGCACCCATATAGCCGTTTAAAGTAAGTACCCCTTTAGTGTGTATACTCCCGCTCATTCTGATTTCACGCTCTATATTGACCAGACCTTTTTCACCCATAAAGGTTTTGGCTGTAATACGTACCGGTTTTCCAAACTCCAGGTCACCCATCTGATAAACCGCCAGACCATTAAGTTCACCGATTTTATCCCCCGCCACATTTATTATCAGCCGGTTGCGGTCTATACTCTCCTGGATTTTCTCCTCCCAGAGGGCGGAACGGTTCCTCTTTTCGAGAATAGCCTTGTTTACATGTTCACGACCTACTACCTCGGCCTGCTCATAACCTGCCCAGGCGTCTGCTTCATAAATAATCTCCACTAATTGGTTAAAAAGAGTGGTGAGTTTCTTTTGATCCTCAGCCATCCGGCTGCTGTATTCTATTATCCGGGCTACCGCCTGACGATCAAAATGCCTTAAGTTATGGTTGGTGCAGACCGATGCTATCAGCCGGGCATAATCCTTAATATGCCTGGGATTCCGGTCCATCTCAATATCGAAGTCAGCCTTGATTTTAAATAATTTCCGGAATTCCTCGTCACGCTGATAAAGCAGATAATAGTAAATAGGCTCTCCTATCAGTATTACTTTCAAAGATAATGGCATAGGCTCCGGTTCCATGGTCTCGGTATTGCTTAAACCCAGATTCTTGCTAATGCTCTCCACCACTATCTGTTTAGTCTTCAAAACCCGTTTCAGCGTATCCCAGACGTAATAATTTTTAGCCACATCATACATTTGTAAAATCAAATAACCGCCGCTGGCCCGTTGGATAGAACCCGGCTTTATTTTAGAAAAATCAGTAGCCAGGATTCCGAATTCGCCTTCGTATTCTATCTGCCCAAAAAGATTGGCAAAGGTAGGGTTTGATTCCACAATGACCGGAGCATGTTTCAAGTTGGAATTATCCACTATAAGATTAACCTGATAACGGCGCAGAAAAGCTTTCTTGTCCCGGGAGCGAAAAACCGCCAGCACCGCCTGTTCTTCATTTTCGGTGAACATGTCGGTATGTTCAAGCATGTCCTGCTGCATAGCTTCCAGGTAGCTCATCACATTTTCCGATTTCTGGTATTTCTTAAAAAGAGGAGCAAAATAACTGGTTGTAACCGCACTGGCAGTTTCCTTTTCCAAATTTCTTACCTTTTCCCGGGTCTCCTTTTCCATCTCCTTATACTGGCGGAAAGCTTCGGTAAGCTTCTCCTGCACCAAGCGGTTTTTAGCCTTCAGCTCCGTCTTCTCCTCTTCACTCATATTGACATAGTCCTCTTGACTGAGCGGCTCCCCTTCTTTAACCGGAACACTGGTTATCCCATTCTGATTTCTGGCTACCGAGAATCCCATTTTCCGGGCTTCTTCTTCCAATTTAAGAAAGCGGTTATTGGTATTTTCCACGAATGTGTTGAGCAAATCATTCTTCTGTCCTTCGAATTCTTCGCTCTCAAAAGCTTTAACGATAGCTTTTATAGTTTGGTCAATAGTAGCAGCAACATCTTTTTGGAAAACTTTGCCTTCACCCGCTTTAAAGGGGAGCAGACGCGGATTGTTGTGACTCTGAAAATTATAGACATAGCACCAGTCGGGAGGAATTGGCTTTTGGCCGGCTTTTTGCTGAACCAATTCCAATGCCATGCTGGTCTTGCCGGTTCCCGAATAACCGGACAGGTAAATGTTATAACCCGTATTTTCAATATCCAGCCCCAGGGTTACTGCACTGACAGCACGTTCCTGTCCGATGACCCCCTGTAAAGGCTTGAGCTCAGCGGTGGTTTGAAATTTTAGTCCGGATAAATTGCATTTTTTAGCCAGGTTACCGGATTTCACCCGGTATTTCCCAGGATTTATCAAATTAGCACCTCCAACAAGATCATAATTAAAATTTAAACACCATACCGGCTTCGCCTTTTTTGACTATGGGTCCAAACTCGTTAAATAGTCGGGCACTGGCGGGGAAACCGGTACAATGGGAAAGAATCAGATGGGCGGGGGCAATTTTTTGCAGAGCTGCTACCGTGGCATCCAGACGCTCGGCACTGGCGGTTATAAGATGGGTACCCCCAATAAATGCCAGCAGCCTTTTTTGTCCCGTCATTTGCAAAGCATATTCAATCGTGTTGATGATACCGGCGTGGGCACAACCGCTGATTATTATTAATCCGTCCGGATGTTCTATGACCATAGACATGTCATCCCTAATATTATCTTCCAGCAGTTCCCCCTCAACTTCCATCTTGAAATTACCGCCGGTGTTTTCATAATCAGTAAGTCGCGGAATCATCCCGGTAAGATTGACAGCGGGGCTAATCGAAGTGAATTCTTCGGTAAAGATCATTTCTATCCCGGCCTCCTCAACTTGCTGCCGGTTAAACCTGCTGCCAATATCCCGGGTTTTCCCATTATTAAAAAGCAGCAATCGGTGTAAAAAAACATCCGGATGCGCATAGATGCGCTTTATTCCACCCAGTTTGATAAGCTGGTTCATGGCACCGGTATGGTCAAAATGCCCGTGGCTTATTATTACATCCTCGATTTTATCCAATTCCACCCCCAGAGCGGCAGCATTGGTATAAAGAGCACCGGCACTGCCCGTATCAAATAAAAAGCTTTTTCCCCCGGTCTTAATCAGTGCGGCAAAGCCATACTCGCCATTAATTCCTGGAACCGGAGTTGTATTATCCACCAATATAGTAACAGTAACTTCCATATTGATTCTCCTTTGCATTACATTTCCATAGAAATATTAGCGAGTCAGACCCTTTATTCCTTCTGGCAGCTCTTAAAAGTCTTTCCTCATTTTATGCCCGTCGGAGGCAGTTCGTGTAAGCTGGAGGTACATCAGGATACTCCTGTCATTTTTCATATCCCGCTGAAATTATACAGCAAGGCCATGCAGATTATACCTGTTAATAATGAATAAAAGAGACTTCTGGTTTTTAGCGCCACCAGGAAAGTCGGGATAAAGGCCCATATATAAAGATTACCGGTACTAATATCTATTTTCCCGGCCGGGGCTAATACGCTTAAAGCAGTAAGTGCTCCCAATACGGCCGGTGCTACATACGACAGCCATTTTTTCAAAGGTTCCGGAAATTCATGACGCGACAAAAGGGCCACCGGTAATATGCGGGGAAGAAGACTGACTACCGATACTCCCAGTATCATCCACCAGATACTATTTCCCATTGAAGATCACCCCCACCGTGGCCCCTAAAAGAGTAGCAATAATTATGTTAGAAAGATTCAGCATCGAAGCCGGGATAAGATAACCAATAACAAGGCAGGCTACTGCCGTAAAAGCCGCTACCAGAATATCGCTGCGCCGGGTTGAGACCAGGACCAGCAAACAGGTATACATGGCTGGCAGAGCAAAATTAAGACCTATCCGGTCAGTATCAGTTATAAGGGTACCACAAATTGCTCCCAGCAAAGTACTCAATATCCAGCCCAGGTGGGAGGTCAAATTCAGACCGGCCATATATGAAGTAGTCGCATCATGGTTCTGATAATGATTTATGGCTACCGCATAAGTTTCATCTGTCACCCCGTAGGACAATAATGTAGCAATACCGGTAGGAATATTGTTTTTCAGGTGCGGTACCAGTGAGGTGGAAAAAAGCAGATAACGAAGATTAACCAATATATTGGCTATAATAATGGTTAACACAGCTCCGCCGGCCTGCAGAATGCCAATTGCAATATACTGCCCCGCGCCGGTAAAACACAGGACTGACATCATAGTAGACTGGGTCAGGGTCATACCGACCTGAGTAGCCAGGACTCCGAAGGCAAATCCCAGAGGCAAATATCCCAGTACAATAGGAATGGAATCTTTCATTCCCTCCAGCAACTGCTTGTTTTTCATGTTGTAAACTCTCCCCATTTTAACTGATATAAATAAAATTACCTATAATGATATCACATTTCGAGTGTATTCTTCATTATCCAACCCGGCAAATCTACCTACTGTCGTTTTTGTACCACCGGGGATATTTCAGTCTTCGGTCCGCAGCTGATCTAATGCCTGAATAAATCAATTAAACTATCGGTCCAACGCTCCAATGTAAGACAATGATAATTACATATATCTTCCGGCTCGGTTCCTTTTATAAAAGCCATGCGCATAGTGCGCGGGCAAGCTTCACAGGCCACCTGTCCGCTGTCCAGGCATATGTTCAACATCGTAATGTTATGCGGTTGGGGGAAGTCTTCCGCCGGGAGTCCCCGCGATGCTTCCTTGATGAAACTTGACCAGATGGGACCGGCTGCCGCACCCCCGGTAAGGTTGGCGTTTTTCTCCTTATCATAACCAACCCATACCGCACAGGACAATCTGGGAGTATAGCCTACAAACCAGGCATCTCTGAATTCATCCGTAGTACCGGTCTTGGCTGCGGCCGGTCGCTGCACTACTGCCTTAAAACGTGATCCGGTTCCGCCCGGTTCCAATACTCCCTGCAGCATGTCCGTAATCAGATAGGCGTTTTCCCGGCTGATAACCGACTGGGAACTGATTTGGGCTTCTTCCAGAAGCCTGCCCCGGTTATCCAAGACTTTCAGGATATAGGAAGAAGGATTGTAAAGCCCCTGGTTGGCAAAAACAGCATAGCCCGTGGCCAGGTCCAAAGGACGAACATCATTGGAGCCCAACGGCAGGGAGAGGACGGGCTGAATATTGTTAAAGCCGAATTTACGACAATAGTCAGCGGTATTACGCGGTCCCAGTATATCATTCACCTGCACCGCAACGATATTATCAGAAATCATCACGGCTTCCTTCAGGGTGAATTCCTGCCAGTGATAAGGCTCAGTGCCGTAATCAGTCGGGGTATATTTGCTTCCGTCCGCCATCTTATAGCTTACTTTCTCACACATCATGGTGCTGGCACAGGTAAAGCCCTGCTCCAGAGCGAGGGAATACATAAATGGCTTAAAGGTAGAACCCGGCTGCCGCAAAGAGAGCGCCCGGTTATAAGGCGATTTGATATAGTCCCGCCCCCCTACCAGGGCCCGTATTTGCCCGGTCTTAACATCTACTGCCGCCAGGGCTGCCTGCAAAGCCGGGTCCCGGTCTTTGGTACCGTCGTATACCGCTTGATTGGCGGCTTTTTGCATATCCAGATTAAGGCTCGTATGTACCTGCAGCCCGCCTTGAAATACCATCCGTTCACCATATTTTTTAATCAAGTAATCCCTGACCATAGCTATGAAGTAAGGTGCTTCCCCGGCCGTATACCTTCCCCGCTGGTATTTTATAGTTTGGGCCAGAGCAGCATCCCGTTCAGTAGCAGTAATTTTATTTTCCTCGACCATTCGTTTCAGTACCGTGGCTTGCCTTTGCCGGGCGTGCTCCGGATTGGTGTAGGGGTCATACAGGGTGGGTGAGCGGGGAATTCCCGCCAGCAAAGCCGCTTCAGCCAGGTTCAGCTCATGCGCGCTTTTGGCGAAATAGGTGCGTGAGGCTACTTCTATCCCATAGGCCCCCTCCCCAAAATAGGTGGTATTGCAATAAAGGGCCATTATTTCATCTTTGCTGTATTTTCGTTCCAATTCCAGGGCATAAAAAAGTTCCCTAAGCTTGCGGCTCAGGGTACGTTCATTACTTAAGAACAGCTGTTTGGCAGTCTGCTGGGTGATG
This sequence comes from Syntrophomonas sp. UBA5288, assembly GCA_002408445.1. Taxonomy (GTDB): domain Bacteria; phylum Bacillota; class Syntrophomonadia; order Syntrophomonadales; family Syntrophomonadaceae; genus UBA4851. The sequence continues at coordinate 24,276 of DHSK01000066.1, read as the reverse complement.
GTACTGCCGCCCTCCACTACCTTGCGAGCCTTAATATTTACCCACAGGGCTCGCATAACCCCGCGCAGATCGATCCCATGATGACGATAAAAATTTTTGTCTTCCACCGCAATTATGGCCTCGATAAAAAGAGGAGAAATCTGATCGATACTTACGTTTATTTGATTTTGCTGGGCAAGACCGTTAATAACCTGGCCATTTATATCATAGACCACCGATGGCTCGGGGACAGTTACTGACGGCAGGCCCCAGGAAAAGGCACAGTTAAGCAAGAGCAGCAAAGAGATAACAACGATAATGCTATTTTTACGCATAGATAACCCTCCTGCTACTAATCTACCCATGAACCAACCATTTTATCCGTATATACCCAGGGATTGTGTAATATTTTCCATTCTTTGCAATGGGGTAAACATTTATTGACAATTTAGTTTTACAAAAGGTATAGTATTTTAGGAACATGATGTGAGTTTTTGATTTATAATATTAAAAGGTCCAAAATTCATAACAGAAAGGCGGTGGTGAAATGGAACCTTTACCTCCTTATCGATCGTACTCATTGCTTATTTTTAAACAAAAATTAAATAGAAGGGTTATCTTTCATCACCTGATTGTACAAGGATAACTCTTCCGGAATGGAGGAATGTCCATGATCAAGACCTATCTGTATGATGCGGCCAGGGATATCATGTGCCATGATGTAGATTTGTCATCCAAGGAACAGTTGCTGGCCTCCGACAACAGCCTGCTCTGGATCGATTTATATGACTGTTCGGAAAATGAGCTCCACCAGATTGGCGAATTATTTGACTTCCATCCTCTGGCTTTGGAGGACTGTCTGCAGGAAAGCCCCCGGGCCAAGTTGGACAAATATGATGATTATAATTTTTTCGTTTTTCATTCTCTGCGTTATTTTGAAGATGCCGAAGAGGAAGACGAGATTTCCAGTATCGAATTGGATGTTTTCCTGGGTAAAAATTATATAGTGACCATCCACCCTATTGCCCTGTCGGCCGTAGGCAAAGTAGCCCGGATCTGTCTCAGGGACAACGAACTGATGAACCGTGGTCCTGACTATCTGCTCTATAAAATAGTGGACAACATGGTGGATGACTGTTTCCCTATAATTGAAAGACTGGGAGAAAGAATCGACGATCTGGAAGATGAAATCTTCTTAAGTAAAGGTCAGGTAACTACCGAGGAAATCCTAATCTTAAAACGAACCATTATCCTGCTGCGCAAAGTCCTGATTCCCCAGCGCAGGATATTTGGCAATGTTAATGGCCGCTATTCGTTTTTTGTCAATGAAGAAAACGTTCCCTATTACCTGGACCTGATAGACCATTTGGACAGTATCCTGGATACGTCCAATACCTATCGTGACCTGGCCAATAGTTTGATGGAAACTTATTACTCCATCCTGACCGGCCGCTCCAACGAAACAATAACCATACTGACTATAATATCGATTATCATGATGCCTCTGACTGTGATCACCGGCTTTTTCGGAATGAATGTACAGCTTCCCGGCGAGCATAGTCCATATGCGGTGTGGTATATACTGTGCGGGATGATTGCTCTTTCAGTTACCATGCTTTCATTTTTCCGTTATCGCAAATGGATATAAAAAAATGAACCAAACCCGCTCAGCCGAGTGGGTTTGGTTTCAACCGGGCGACAAAAATATTTGCATCCTCAGCACTTATTTCAAAATCAAAGTCATTTTCAAATATACTGCAAATAAAGACTGCCAAATGCTTTTGATTGGTGCCTTTATTCAGTTCAAGCAAGATCTGCTCTGTTACATCATCATATTCATCTTCAGGTGCGCCGCTATTAATAAGCCCTACCGGGTCCCACCAATTCATAAGTTGTCTTATGGTTTTAAAATCATTTCTATATTTAAATAACAAAACTATCTTATCATTCTTCAAATATATCACCTGTGGAAATTTATTAAAACGACCAAGCAATACCCGGTAATGATATTAAAGGTTTTCAGGAGCTGAGCTTGTTCCGGGGCATGCAGACAATTTCCCGAACCTCGGTTTTAAAAAATTGGTTGGAATGGGCGGGACGAATGATTATAGCTGCATCTGATCCGGTTGCACTGCCCCCAATAGCAACTACATCTTCCCCATATGGAATAAGTCCGGCATCCAGGGCCATCACTGCAATCTCCACCGCCACCTTGATCCCCTGGCCAAAAATGCGCAAAGTCTGCGCCATAATTTCGGCCGGGTATACTCCGCCGAATTGATTGCGGATAGCCCGATCAACTCCGGCAAATAAATGAGTCGTGGTAAGTAATTTGACTCCTTTTGCGGTTAGATCCTCTCTGGTGGCAGAGGACATCTCATCCTCACCCGGTCCGGCAAAACCAACATGGTGAGTTACCCCAATAATCTGAAGGTCAGGCTTCTTTTGCAATACCTTATAAATACTATCTCCGCTGCAGGAAGCTACAACGATGTAGCCAATTCCCAGTTCAGCCGCCCTGTCCAGGGCCAATTCAATCGTCCCGTCCGTATTACGGGCTCCAGCTTTATCCCAATACATAAACTATCCCTCCAATAAAAGCAATCTTATTAACAATCCATGATTTGGTATCACAACCACTCGTAATTCGTAGCCTGCCCTACGGCCTCGACGTTAGGAACGGGCCTCAGGGCCGGGCTTTTTGAAGCCTGGTTTTTAGAAAAAGATTTACTTACGGATTCCGGCGGTGAGGCATAGCCCGGGCGCGACTTGCGGAGGCAATGAGCCGTTGGTGTTTCCACTGCCGGAGCATGGAGCAAACGGGCCATGCCTCACCGCCGGAATCCGTGAGCACAATATATTCAGTGTCTTCAGCGTCTAATGTTCAGCCATTATGGTGCACCGAACAGTACCAGAAGATTATACTCCGCATTTCTATCCGCTCCACCGGCATCATAGATACTGAAATTCTGGAATATAATCCGCAGCTTATAGCCGTTCTTTTCCACATCAAAAGTCATTTTTTCAGGAGCAATAGCCTCTTTGGGCCTATTGCCGTCGGTCGTGAGGGATTTTATAAATTCGCTCAAACCGGTTCCCACCAATTCGGCTCCCTCGGCATTTTTCACTGTGACGTACCACTCCTGGGAAGATACCGGTTTGAAATCAAGCTGATATTTTACCCCGTCTACTTCGAAATCATATGAAGGCTGGCCGGCCTTATCCATACTGCTGTTCAAAAAGGTGTTTAGGGCAACATCATAATCCTTGATACTAAAGGGTTTTTGCATATCAATGCCGGCATGGAAGTTATCCGCTTCATTCCAGGGATAATACGGCTCGAAACCCAGCGTATTTTTCATATCCTCATGAGGTTTAAAATCATCCGGCAGCCATTCAATAGATTTAATATATTTGCGGCTTTCCAGATAATTGAGAATGCTGGTGGATTCAATCTTCACATTTTTTGGTACATCCGCCTGGGGATAGATTTTACCATCCCTGAGTATTCCCTCGCTTAGGAGCATATGCTCCAGCCGGTTTATCTGACTGACCCGGGATACGGTAAAAGCATCCACCGGGGGTATAACCGAAATAATGGCGATACAACCAGCAAGTACGGCAATAATACCATTTTTCGAAACCGGCCTGAAACTTAGGAGAAGGCCGCAGATAATCGAAAAGGCACCAAATAGCACTACATAATAGCGTGATTCAGTTACTCCGTAGGCATTTAAACGTATAACCACCGCAATAAGCTGCATGATTACGACCGGTATCAGTACTTTTGGAAAAATCACCCGATACCAATGAACAAAGCGGTTTTCAATCAAACTGGAAAGAATAAATATGGTTAGTCCGGCTGCGGAATAAGCCAGTACCATTATGCCCAACTGGCCTGACGGCCAATGCATTGTCACCAATATTTTTATAAAATATGCCGCCAGGACCAGGGTATAGACGGCTACCAGCGGAATGGCAATGTATGATATCAGTATTTCCAGGAATTTGGGATATTGTCCCGCATGTTCCGCCAACTCCCGGTCCGTTTCATTATCTGAATTAAAACGGGGCAGGAGCGATAGATAATATATCGTAGCAAAAAGAATCCAGATGATAGTCATCATATATCCATACGTATCATTATCGACATTAAAGAGCAGTATATCTACCGCCGCGATAATAGACGCACAGCCGGCCGAAAGTACTCCGGAGTACAGGACGGAAATAAAGGCGGCTTTGAAGTGTATAAGGGCAATTTTGTTGAAATCGAATTTTTCCCGGTAGGAAGGCACCCAGACAAAGACACACAACATAGCAAAAACCGCTACTACCGTACGTATCCTGACTTCAAAACTAATATCCGGGGCAGGAGCCAATATCAGGTAATAACCTGCCATGAGCAATAGAGCCAGGATATAAACGGCTCGGCGCAGTTTACCTAACCTGGCAAACCTTTCACAGGCGAACTGGGCCGCAATGCCCAGAAAAGACCCCAGCAAGAAGGTAAACATCAATTTTTGTATCATCAATCCGGGTTCGTGGTGCAGGGAAATCATGTAACAGATCAGTGACGCAGCACCGATCAGGCACGCAACCGTCAGCGGAAAACGGGAGACCGCCCCGGAAAGACCCTGCATAAGACGTACCATAGCCTCAATTAACCGTTTCATCTTAAACTCCTTTATAAACCTATTTAGTATTTTCCTTCTGCATAATCCCCTATTGTGAATTATACAGAAAATTCTAACATTTGCCTACAATGATATAGAGCAAAGTCCCGCCGGCAAACGTATGCCCCTACATAAAAGAAGCTACCCCTTACTTTGGGATAGCCTCTGGTCATATATTTTTTGATACGGGATTTTCAGCAATCCCATGCCGGTCAGGTTGAGAAATTGTAATTTAAAATAATTAGGAATATTTAACACATATATTTCTGATAAGTTCCGATAAATCTTCCGCATAGTCCTCAGCCATCTCAATATGCTCATATACTTCACGCCATTTGATGATGGAGACGGGGTCATCTACCTGTTCAAACAAAGCCGCCAAACCGTTGCGGTAAAGATTATCCTGTTTGCGTTCCAATTGTCGAATCTGTTCACAGTATTCGAGTATTTCCTTTTTATTCTTTTCTACCTTGTCCAGAAGGTTAAAAGCCTGGTTCAGATCATTGAGGGTCTCAATAAGGATCTGCACCATCTCTTTGACCATTTCGTCAGGCTGGCCCGCCTTGTATAAAATCATACGATCGATTATACCGGTAATATAGTCAAGGGTGGTTGAAAGCTTTTGTACCAGCCGGAAAGCATCTTCCCGGTCAAACGGCAATATAAAACTGGTATTCAGGCGCCGGACCAAATCCTGTATGATGCGATCGCCTTCATGTTCCATCGCCGTGAGCTTGGCCATTTTGATGTCCAAATCGGTATAATCATTTACTACGCTCTGCAGTATTTCTCCTCCACGCACTACTACCTGAGCGCTTTCTTTGAAGAGGACAAATAGTTGTTCATCTTTGCGGCCGAATAATCTCAATTTCGTGTCCCCCCTCTGGTATATGTTCCCATTATAAACATTAATAAGGTAGTTAGATGGCTAACTTTATTTAATCATAGCTGGATGTTAGCTTCAAGTCTCAAAATCATGTATACCTTAATACACTTATTTCCCGCCCTGCCCTGCAGAGCGGGCCTAAAGTGCTGTTTTTATAATCCTCTCAAATAATCAGGGCGCAGGTATTTAAGGTCATTGTTTTCAATGACACTGTTTATGAGCCCTAACATGGCTTCCTTATCGTACGGTAAGCGGCCTTTGACGGCTACGTAGTTTGAAGCATGGTTGCTTCTGAACTCGCATTCCTGGACGTCCAGGTTTTCTATGATTATCCGCAATTCGTCCAGGATCTCAAATGGTTCAGGAATTTCGAATTCACCCTTCTTCATCTTTTTGTACAATTCAGTGTTGGGAGCCAGCATTAAGGTCAGGGCGGCGGCATAATCGGGATTCATATCGTTAAGTATCCGCGCTGTATTGCGGGCATGGTCAACGGCGCGGGGTGTTCTGCCGGCCAAACCCAATATTACGGTTACAGACAGTAAAATACCGGCCTGCCGTATTTTCCGGCCTGCTTTCACCATTTCCTCATAAGTTACGCCTTTTCTTATTTCTTTTAGAAGTTCTGGATCACCGGTCTCCACCCCCAGGTAAGCTATCGTAATACCTGTTTCTTTGAGCAGTTTAAGATCATCCAGGCTTTTGTCCAGAATGCTTTCCGGACTGGCATAAATCCCTACATGGTTTAAACCGGGGAATGTTTTATAAAGATCCTTCACTATTTCCACCAAATCGGAGGTTTCCATAGCCAGAGCATCGCCATCAGCCAGAAATACCTTTTCAACATCATTATAGTAAAGTTTTGCCATGCGAATATCTGCCTGGATTTCTTCCAGGGGCCTAACCCGATATTTTTTATCTTTGTACATGGAACAAAAAGTGCATCTATTATGTGAGCACCCAACTGTACATTGGAGGATGTAACTCCTGGCTTCACTGGGCGGTCTGTAAATATTTCCTTCGTATCTCACAACAAAATACCTCCTAAGATATTTAATATTTTAACCCAAAAATACTTTTTTCGGGAAACTGTTTACATTTTATAAATTATAATCAAGCGATATTTTTTTAAACGTAGTAAATGATAATATCAGGTGCGAAAATAATTTGAGGAGGTTACTGAATTTGGGTCGAAAAAAAAGTGTCATGTCCGAACAGTTGAAATATGAGATTGCCCGTGACCTCGGTGTGGACCAGATTGTATCTCAACATGGATGGGGCGAGGTTAGTTCACGTGATTGCGGGAACATCGTTAGACGCGCTATAGAACGAGCCGAAATGAACGTTTCTTCCCCTAAATAATTTGACCATAATCAAGTAATATCGCACCAACAGGGGGAGCAATTCCCCTGTTTTTTAATATCAAGCAGGAGGTGAAATCATGATAAATGCTCATTCCCCACTGCAGGAAGTACTAAAAATTCCCGGTGCATTTAAGGTTTTTAAGCGGTATGGGATACGTTTTGGCTGAGCCGGTCCTGCTTTTGAAACGCTTGAGCAGGGTGCTCAGGCTCATGGAGTTGATGTCAGGAAACTGGTTGAAGAATTCCAGCAGCTGGAAAAGATCTAGGTTTTTATTTATTTTCTTTTATATACTTTACTCCAGTCAGTTATGCTGTATAACCAGTAAACCAGCACAATAAAAAATACTCCCAGTACCGTAGGAGTGGTTAAACCGGCTCCAATTAATATCCCCATTATAGCTGTTACCCATAAACTGGCAGCTACCGAAACGCCTTTGATTTTATTATCCTTTTCGGACATCCATATTAACCCGGTTCCCAAAAACCCCAAGGCTGAGATGACCTGGGCAGATATTCTGCCCGGGTCGCTGGTCCAGGTATAGGAGACTGATTTAAAGAAATCTATTGAAATTATACTGGTTAAGGCTGCTCCCATGCTTATGATGGCAAATACCCGGGCTGATTCCTCCAGGCTGTTCAGATATTTATTAACCAGCCCGATTATTGAGCCCACCACACCGGCCAGGATTATTTTCAGAACAGCCCATTCCATATTACAATACCTGATAGTTGGGAGCCTCTTTGGTTATGGAAATATCATGCGGATGACTCTCCACCAGTCCGGCATTAGTGATACGTATGAATTTGGTGTTGGTTTTCAGTTCTCCAATAGTCCTGACCCCGCAATATCCCATTCCAGCTCTGAGTCCACCGATTAACTGGAAGATAGTTTCGGATACATAACCTTTGTACGGTATACGTCCTTCAATGCCTTCGGGAACCAGTTTGTCACTGGCCTCCTGGAAATAACGGTCACTGCTGCCCTGTATCATCGCTCCCATAGACCCCATTCCGCGGTAAACCTTGTAACTGCGTCCCTGTAATATAATGGCTTCTCCCGGGCTTTCTTCCGTACCGGCCAGGAGGTTGCCCAGCATTACCACATCTGCACCGGCCGCTATGGCTTTAGTTATATCTCCAGAATATTTTATGCCGCCATCAGCTATTATGGGAATATTATATTTTCTTCCCACTTCAGAACAGTCCACCACGGCGGTTATCTGCGGGACACCAATACCTGCGACTACCCGGGTGGTGCATATTGAACCAGGTCCAATTCCTACTTTTATGGCATCGGCCCCGGCTTTGATCAATTCCTCGGTAGCTTCGGCCGTAGCTACATTGCCGGCGATCACCTCTACCTCCGGGAATTTTTCTTTTATATAGCCCACCATTTTTATAACCCCGAGGGAATGTCCATGAGCCGTATCTACTACTATTACATCAGCCCCGGCTTCTTTCAAGGCTTTTACCCGTTCCATGGTATCTTTGGTGACACCTACCGCAGCTCCGACCACCAAACGCCCTTTCAGGTCTTTGGCGGCGCGGGGGTATTTAACGGTTTTTTCAATATCTTTGATGGTAATAAGACCCATCAGATTGAATTCATCATCCACCAACGGCAGTTTTTCAATCTTGTACTTTCGGAGAATCTGCATGGCTTCCTGCATGGTAGTATCAACCGGAGCCGTTATAAGATGGTCTTTGGTCATTACGTTATCAATGGGTTGGCTGAAATTAGTCTCAAATCTAAGGTCACGGTTGGTAAGGATGCCTACCAGTTTGCGGCCTACCGTTATAGGCACACCGGATATATGGTAGTGTTCCATTATGTTCAGTGCCTCTTGAATGGAATTGTCGGGCGAGAGGAAAAAGGGATCGGTAATAACGCCATGCTCGGAACGTTTTACCCGGTCTACCAAACGAGCCTGCTGTTCGATGGTCATATTCTTATGAATTATCCCAATACCGCCTTCGCGGGCCATGGCAATAGCCATTTTGGATTCGGTAACGGTGTCCATACCTGCGCTCATAATGGGAATTTCCAGCTTTATCTTACGGGTAAGATGGGTAGAAACTTCTACATCCCGGGGAATAACTTCAGACCTTCCCGGCATTAATAGCACGTCGTCAAAAGTTAGACCTTCTTTTGCAAATTTATCTGTCATCATGTCGGCCTCCTATTGAATTTAAACTATCTTATAATATTTGAGCCGGATTTACAAGCCGGGAAGCAGAATCCGTCAACTTAATCTCCACCAATTACCGAACTTATTCCATACTTAAAAAAGTGTTCCTTAAGCGACATGGCAGTATTTTCACTGATCTGCAAATTCTGGGCTATCTGACCCGTGGTGTAGCCTAGTTGGAGCAATAAAATAAACTGATCGAAATCCACCCCCGCTTCGGCAGTCATTTCTTTTAAGGAAGGAATTCTGCTCCAGGGCGGGAATGATCCCTGACCGTAATCTTTTATTTCATCCATTATTAGCACCCTCCTTTTTTGAGTAGTTTTCCTGAAGGGGTTAAATAATATGAAAAAAACTGCACCATCGGCGCAGTGTAATATGTATAGCGGGCATACTTCGCAAAGCGAATTTTAAAGTGTGTGTTTTCCCGGTTGTTTTAATTAAAAAGGTCTGTGTTAATCATATTAAATCAGTATCCTTCAGTGTTGAATTTAAATCGAATTATTCTTCAGCCGCATATGGGTATGGTCGATATCGACCACGATTACCTCGCGTCCGACTTTTTTGACCGCCTCCCAGGGTATGACCATCTTCTGCCGGTCGGCCCAAAAATTCAACACATTGCCCCGGTTGGGAAGAATAATGGAAATAATATGCCCGGTCTGGTCATCGACCATCATATCGGATTCCCCTACCGTACCCATCCGCATACCATCGTAGATATTGACCATTTCTTTGCCTATAAGGTCATTTAGTCTCAAATCAACCCCCCCTTATGTTAGACCGGAGACTGCCTAGCGCCCAAAATTTGCTCAGACCCCGGTATGTCCGAAACCTCCAGCTCCTCTAGCTGTTTCATCCAGCGATTCCACTTCGATGAACTGTGCCTTTTCCACCCGGGTGAAAACCATCTGGGCTATTCTCTCTCCTCGTTTTAAAATATACTCTTTGTCCCCCAGATTTATAACAATAAGCTTAATTTCTCCCCGATAATCTGCGTCGATGGTACCCGGGGTATTTAAGAGGGTCAGACCGTGCTTCAAAGCCAGGCCGCTGCGCGGCCTTATCTGAGCTTCGTAGTCTTCATCCACAGCTATAGCGATTCCGGTGGGAATGAGGCGAACCTGTCCCGGCGCCAGGGACAGGTCTCCATCGACCGCCGCATACAGGTCGACTCCGGAGGAACCGGCTGTCATATAACGCGGCAGCGGCAGATCATTGGAATGCAGTCTTTGAATTCTTACTTTCATATTCTAACCCCACAACTTTCTATATTCCTCTTCCACTTGCCCCAGTACGTCTTTGGAGCCGATCGCGGCTACCGATAGCAGGTCCTTGCGCAGGAGTGAGGTGATAAAACTATGTATGGCCTCAGCATCTACTTTATACATGCGTTCAATCACTTCTTCGGGAGATATGACCCGGCCATACATCAAAAGTGATTTGGCCTGCCGGTTCATGCGGTTCATGACACTCTCCAGACTCAATAAAATATTGGATTTATTCAATTGCCTGGTCCTCATAATTTCAGCTTCGGTAACACCATTACGGATGAAGAGGTCCAGTTGTTCACGCAAAGCGCCAAAAAACTTACCCAGTTTGGCAGGGCCGGTACCTATGCAGATACAATAGGAACCGGTATCGGAATAATTGGAAGGATATGAGTATACCGAATAGGCCAATCCCAGTTCTTCCCGTAAAGTCTGGAAAAGCCGCGAGCTTATGCCTCCGCCCAGTATGCTGTTCATGATGTTTTGGGCATAGCGCTTTTCATCTCGGTAGGATATGCCCGGTACGCCCAGACATATCTGCACCTGTTCGGTCTCTTTGGGCACCAGGCTGATGAATGCGCTTTGTTCCTGCGGTTTCTCCACCAAATGTTCCACCTGCTCCACCGGTGCGCCTTCACAGCGCTTTTCAATCTCATCTTTAATCCGGTTGTGGTCAACATTACCGGCGACGGAGATTATGAGATTGGAGGTAGCATAATTGGCTTTATAATAATTATATAAATCATCCCGGGCCATATTTTCAATGCTGTCCAGCGTGCCCAGGATAGGTGAGCCCATCTGGTGCCCTTCCCACATCTTGCGGGCAAATATATCATGAATCAATTCATCCGGAGTATCTTCATACATATTGATCTCTTCGATTATGACGTTTCTTTCCGTATCAAAATCTTTCTGATTAAAAGATGAATTGAAAAGCATATCAAACACGATATCCATGGCCAGGTCTACGTTTTCATCCAGGGTGCGGGCATAAACACAGGTATGTTCCCGCGAAGTAAATGCGTTCAGCTGTCCGCCAATGCTCTCAAAACTTTCCGCTATTTCACGGGCGCTGCGGCGCTCAGTGCCTTTGAATAGCATATGCTCGACAAAGTGGCTGGCCCCTGCTATAGAGCTGGTTTCGTGTCTTGACCCTACTTTTATGAAAACCCCTATGGCCGCCGACCTTAGATAAGGTATATCTTCCACTACCAGGGTAGCCCCATTATTTAACTTCCAACAATTAATCAAACTGAAATACCTCCAATAGATTTCTTGATGTTTTCAAGAGTAACTAGTTAATTGTTCTGGATTTTATCCTGATTTACCTTTATTGTCCGAAAAAGTGTTCATAAATTTTGCTGATGCCCAGGTGTTTTCGTTCTACCGGTTTTTTCAGCACCAGATCTATCGTTTTAACTAATTTGCCCTGGGCATACACGTTTAATTCGCCGATGTTTTTGCCCCGGAGGGCGGGGGCAGTGATATTATATTGCATAATTACTTCTTTTTCGATATCCGGAACCCGTTCTCCTACCCACAGCCACACATCTTCGTCCGGATATACGTCAGTATAATTATCTTTTCCGCCGATTACCTGAATGCGCTTGAAAGGTTCATTTTTATTTATTAATTTCTGATAACTGAACCTGGTATAGCCGTAATCCAGCAGACGCCAGCAGTCGCCCTGCCTGTCACCCGATTTAAGTACAACGGCTATTAACTGACGTCCTTCGCGGGTGGCGGCTGCAACCAGACATTTGCCGGCCGCATCGGTAGTTCCCGTCTTTATTCCTTCAGCTCCCTGGTAAGTGTTTAACAGACCATTGGTGTTACGAATTTTTATTGGTTTCTGGTAAGCAGGATGATGAAATTCGGCTTGGACAGTACCGACCGTCTCTTTTATGGTAGGATAGGTAAGAGCGTATCTTCCGATCTGGGCTAAATCATAAGCGGTACTGTAGTGATTATCGGCCGGCAGTCCTGAAGCATTAACAAAATGGGTGCTGGTGGCTCCGATCAGAAAGGCCTTGCAGGACATGAGGTGGGCAAACAAAGCTTCATCTCCGGCTACATGTTCGGCCAGTACTACGGCGGCATCATTGGCGGAACAAATAAGGGCGGCTTTCATCAGTTCCTGCAGGGGCAGGGTCTGTCCGGCCCGTAACCCAATGGTATATTCAGCCGTTTTGTCAGCATGGGGGCTAACTGATGCGATCTCATTAAGGCCGGTATAATCCATGGTCAGTATCGCAGTCATCATTTTAGTAGTACTGGCCACGGGTCTGGGCATATGCATGTTTTTTCCCGTCAATAATTGACCGCTGCGGCTATCCATTAAGCAATAATATTGTGATGTTACGACAGGTTGGGCCTCAGCCGGTTTTGAACCATGCAGATTCAACAGCAAGGCCATTATCAGAAAACCTATGAATCTAACGCTATTTTTTATCATTTACACTTTTCCCTGCCGGCGGACTTAAAATTTTATCAATAGTAACCATACTGTAGTTCTGCTCTTTTAGCTGTTTCAGCATATCCGGGAGGGCTTTGACAGTTGGCTCGGTGGGATGCATGAGTACGATAGCATCGTTATGTATTTTGTTCATGACCCGGTTGACTATAATATAGGGACTGGGCCGCTGCCAGTCGATAGTATCCACACTCCACATAATCATTTTATAATTGATGGAGTTTACGCCGTCCACGATGGACTGGTTAAATTCACCATAGGGAGAGGCAAAATAACCAGTTTTTTTACCGGTGATAGCACTGATGACTTTATCCGCCTTTTTTATCTCTTCTGCCGTCTGAGTGCTGGACAAAGTGTTAAAATGGCAGTGTTTGTAGCCATGGTTTTGAATGCTATGACCCTCCTTGGCCATTCTCTTCAATAGTTCAGTATTTTTTTCGGCCCATTTAGCGGTTACAAAGAAAGTGACTTTAGCATTGTTTTTCTTGAACTCGTCCAGCATGGCCGGTATGAACTCTTCACCCCAGTCTACATTTACGGTCAGGGCTACATTTTTCTGCCCGGTAATACCCTGATAAATGGGATTGGGCTGCGAGACCATGACCGGTGCCTGATAATAGGTCAAGGCAAAGCCTATGGCTGCAATCAGTACCAATCCCAGCAGAGCTACTATTTTCACATTACTGCGCGGGAAATAATATATTTTCAATTTTCTTCATTCCTCCCGTTTATTTGTGCCCATATTTTTCCGTTGGCAATGCCCGATTTTATTGTCACCGGACCTGATCTGTCATTAATAAATTTGAGATCGAGATCGTCATAGCTGACCGTAGCGTCCTTTCCTTTCGGTACATAACTTACCGGTTTGGTATGTTGATGCCGCTCAATTATTTTGATACCGGCTTTGCTGGCTGCATTAAACAATGTGCTGGATACCTGACATACACCTCCTCCATATTGAATACCGCTGCCCCTCTGGAGAATTACCGGTGCGGGCAAATAGCCTCTCTCGGGGGTACGCGGACCTACCACTTCGTTAAAGGAAAATAACTCATCCGGCCAGATTACGATATTGTTGATGCTGCCGGCCGCCAGCTTAATATTGGTATAGCGGGCAGCACTGCCATGAAACCAGGTCGCATATTCACCCAGGTGCTCACGGGCCATCTCTAAATCTTCCGTGCGATGTTTGGGGCTGACCCGGTTTAAGATCAACTCTATATGTTCTCCCTGGCGGGCCGCCATAACCCTTGCGACGGTATGGTCAACATCAATCATACGCCCTTCCCGGCCCGGTATAACAGCTCCGGATTCTCTCTCCAGGGTAGGCTCCACCGGCAGCTTTTCATAGCGTACGGCCATTTCTTCCACCACCGAGTAAACTTCCGCAGGCAGCAACCGGCCCATCTCCTGGTCTTTGAGCATCACCCCCGGTTTGACCCCATAGTAGTCCCGCTCCAGTTTATCCAGCCAGGTTGCAACCATGGAAAGACTCAGAAAGAAAGTTGCCAGCAATATCAACCTCATATCCAATTTGAATAAAAAAATCCGCTTAGCTTTCATATATATAAGTATTCGCGGGAGGAATAGATTATGACGCAGACAGGAGTTCGACATGTCCCAGAAAACACAAATAAACCGAGATGTCTCGGTTTACTTGGACTTATTGGATGGTTATGGTTTTAAGGTTAGTTTTTGGCGGCTTGTTTTAGTACGGCTTTACGGGAAAGGTTTACCCGGCCCTGCCGGTCAATTTCGGTTACTTTGACCAGGATCTGATCGCCGATGTCGACTACGTCTTTTACTTTGTTGACGCGCTCTTCGGCCAGCTGGGAAATATGCACCAGACCTTCTTTGCCCTGGGTTCCGAGAACTCCCGGAATGATTTCCACAAAAGCTCCAAAGTCCATAATGCGTTTTACCGTACCCATATAGGTCTTGCCGACTTCAACTTCTGCCACGATGGCTTCTATAATATGCTTGGCTTTTTGGCCTGCTTCTTCATCGGTAGCAACTATGAACAGGCTGCCATCATCTTCGATGTCTATCTTGCAGCCGGTCTCATCCACAATTTTATGAATGACTTTTCCGCCCGGCCCGATAACTTCCCTGATTTTATCCGGGTGTATTTGCATTCTGATCATCTGAGGTGCATAGGGTGACAGTGATTCATTGGGCTTGGAGATGGCTTCCATCATCTTACCCAGGATAAACATGCGTCCCTCATGGGCCTGTGCCAGTGCCGTTTCCACTATGGCACGGTTTACACCCAGGATTTTAATATCCATCTGTAAGGCAGTAACACCTGCCTCCGTACCGGTGACTTTGAAGTCCATGTCTCCCAGAGCATCTTCAATACCTTGAATATCACTCAGGATGGCGAAATGGTCTTCTTCTTTAACCAAACCCATGGCTATACCTGATACCGGGGCTTTGATGGGTACGCCGGCATGCATAAGAGATAGTGTGCTTCCGCATACACTGGCCATGGAACTGGAACCGTTGGACTCCAGTATTTCTGATACTACCCGTATGGTATAGGGAAAATCCTCCTCGGAAGGTATAACCGGCAGCAATGCCCGCTCCGCCAAAGCGCCATGACCTATTTCCCGTCGGCCAGGTCCGCGCATAGGCTTTACCTCACCGGTTGAATAAGGCGGGAAATTATAATGGTGTATATAGCGTTTGGAGTCTTCTATCCCCAGACCATCAAGAATCTGCTCTTCACTGATTGCACCCAGGGTAGTAACTGACAGTGCCTGGGTTTGACCGCGGGTAAACAGGCCTGAACCATGAGGCCGGGGCAGATAGCCCACTTCACAGGAGATGGGCCTTATTTCTTTAAGTTGGCGGCCATCGACCCGTTCTCCCTGTTCCAGTATCATTTTGCGAACTACTTCTTTTTGCACCTTTTCGATTATGGTCTTAATTTGTTTTTCTTCTTCCGGATACTGTTCCAGCAAATGCTCCAGAATGTCTTCCTGGGCCTTGTCCATATCGGCTTCGCGAGATTTCTTGTCAGGATTCTTAACTGCTTCTTCCAATAATGAAGTACCGTATTCCCTTATGGCAGCGTCTATTTCCGGATTTAATTCCGGTGCCTTCACTTCGGTCTTGGGTACCCCTACCTCAGCAATTATCTGGTCCTGAAAAGCACATATTTTCTTGATTTCTTCATGGGCAAAGAAGATTGCATCTACCATCCGGTTCTCGGGGATTTCATCAGCTCCGCCTTCCACCATCATGATAGCTTCGCTAGTACCGGCTACCACCAGATGCATGGTACTCCGGGCTGATTGTTCCACGGTAGGATTGATGATCAATTCACCGTCCAGCATGCCAACGATTACCGCTGCTACAGGGCCGCTAAAAGGTATGTTGGAGATAGAGAGCGCCACTGAAGCTCCGATAATAGCGGTTACACCGGGAGCATTATCCTTTTCCACCGACAGTATGGTTGCTACCACATGCAGGTCGTTTCTAAATCCTTTGGGGAAAAGCGGCCTGATGGGACGGTCGATAAGGCGGGCGGAAAGGGTGGCTGCTTCTGTAGCTCTGCCTTCACGTTTGATAAATCCACCCGGTATCTTGCCAACGGCATATTGCTTTTCTTCATAATCAACCGTAAGCGGGAAAAAGTCAATTCCTTCCCGGGGATCCTTGCTGGCGGTAGCAGTAACCAGAACTACGGTATCGCCATAGCGAACTACGGCAGCACCATTGGCCTGTTTGGCAACCTTGCCGGTTTCTATTACCAGCGGTCTCCCGGCTATTTGAGTGTTATAAATTTTTTCCAGTTCAACTTCCTCCTTTCTTTCCAAGTGCATAAAGGTAAAGAGCGGCAATCCGCTCTTTACCTGCGCAAACCAAGTCGATTAACAATGTTACGGTAACGGTCGAAGTCGTTTTTCTTCAAATATTCCAGCAGGGACCGGCGCTGGCCAACCATTTTTAACAGGCCGGTTCTGGAATGATGGTCCTTCTTGTTAACCTTCAGGTGCTCATTCAAATAATTGATTCTTTCAGTCAGAATTGCGATCTGGACCTCGGGGGACCCGGTATCGTTTTCATGCATCTGAAAGCTCTTTATGATGTCTTGTTTCTTGTCTGTCGATAACGCCAAAAATATCACCTCCTTATCAACATATAACCGCCATAAACCAAGACGGGCGTCGGAGATTCGCCAAACCTAGCTCATGGTTAGGAGCAAACGTCTATGGTTTGCCCACCACTGTGATTATTAATCTTCCTTCTGGTATATCTTTAACAACCAGGTCAAAAACCTTGCCGCTCTTAGCTTGAAAACCCCTGAATCTGGCAGCCACGGGGATGTGTCCTGGAATTGATTGTGCCGAAATTACCAGGTCTTCGTTTTCTATACCTGCCTGCCTGTAATCGGTCAAGCGTTTTCGGGTATGTTCAGTAATAAAAACTCTCAAGCCCTCACCCACAACTTTTACCCCGGATCTGTCAGCACTGTTTTACAGGTACAAGTATTTCTATACATTTTCCCCATAAATTGTATTGGAAATACAATAATTTCATTATAGCGGTTTCGGGCTTGGTGCACAATAATTCCTGTTGCAACCAGACTAAATTGTAACACAGGGCTGATTTATTGTAAAACCGAGAGAATCATTTCATCACTTAATATATTCAGCTATCTGGACCGCTTTGAGGGCATCCTGCTTGATTTGCTGAATCAGTTCATCAATCCCCGGAAACTTCTGTTCATTGCGAATTTTATCAAGCAATACCAGCCGCAGATAGCACCCGTATATATCATTGTTAAATCCGAGGATATGGGCTTCGATGGAAATGGGATACTGCTCATGGAAGGTAGGTTTATTGCCAATATTCACAACACTGGTATAGGTAACGCCATTAACTATGGCCCGGGCCGCGTAGACACCCTTGCCCGGTATAGTTAATTCCTGGCTTACTCCCAGATTGGCAGTCCGGGGAAATCCCATGGTGTTGGTGCCACGATGTTCCCCTTCTATAACGGTCCCTTCCAATGTGGGGTAATGCCCCAGCAAAGTTCGGGCATATGCTATATCACCATTTTCTATACATTTACGGATCAGGCTGCTGGATACTATTTCACCATCGATAGTATAAGGCGGAATGATATGAACGCCAAATCCGTACTCTTTTCCAAATTCACTCAACATTTCCGGTGTGCCCTGGCCGCGATGGCCAAAAGAATGGTTGAAGCCAACAAATGCTTCACATATGTGCAGTTTGTTTACCAGTATCTCTTCTACAAACTGGCGCGGACTCCACCGGGCCAGTTCGGGAGTAAAAGATGTGTATATTAAGATATCAAGCCCTAATCCTTCAAGTAATTCGGCTTTCCTTTCAGCAGTCACCAATAGGCCGGGAATATGGTCTGGTGTAAGAATGCGGGATGGATGGGGATCAAAGATAAAGGCTGCTGCCACTCCGCCCTGCTCATGGGCGCGGTTCACCAGAGATTCAATTAAACTTTTATGTCCCAGGTGAACTCCATCAAAGTTTCCCAGGCCAACATATACCGGTTTAGCCTGAGGCTGAAAGTTTTCAATACCAAAAACAATCTCCATGGTCTACTCCTAACATCATAGAATTAATTATATAATTAACTGTTCATGTTCGCAGCATACAACCATTTTTGGAAATCGGGCAATATCCCAAGAGGTGGATTATGCCGGGCTTGGGGTATTAAGAACGCTTACACCCCGGACTTACACTAGTATAAAGCAAATATTGTAGCTGCATTGAATATAATTGTTCCTAACTTCAAGGTCAGGAGGCTGAAGCCTTCACTAGATTGAGAATTTTAGAAATTCAGTGTCATTCATAATAATCAGCGTATTCAGCGTCTAATTAAAAACCTTTACCGGTTTTAAAATCAAATTTGCTTTCCGCCAACAGCGGGCCATAGCCACCAGCCTGTCCTGATAGTAGACTCTTACTATTCCCTCCGGGCATTCTTCCAGGATATCGATACTGTTGCCATGACATATCCGGTTCCAACCCTCTTCATCCAATTTAACCGCCGGAAGTTCATTAAGCGGATAGTCAAGAGGTTTCAGGTAGTTTTCCACTCCGTGGGCCAAGATCATTTCCGGCGTATAGGCTTCTTTCAGGTTAAAGACACCGGAGCTGATTCTGGTCAGCTTATCCATATAAGCACCGCTGCCCAGCTTTTGTCCGATATCATGGCACAAGGTCCTTATGTAGGTGCCCTCTGAACATTTTACCTGCAAAGATACCTGCACCCGACCGGATTCGTTCCAAGATATATCGGTAATATCAATAGCGTCTATTTGCACCTGGCGTGGTTTCACCTCGACGGTTTCACCTTTACGAGCCAATTCGTATAATCTCTTGCCCTGATGATGGACAGCAGAGTACATGGGCGGAGTCTGTAATATCATGCCCGTAAAAGATTGTACGGCTGCTATTATTTGCTCCGGTTCCACCCTGTCTGGCTTGGTCCAGGTTATATTGCCGGTGGCATCCTGGGTGTCCGATACACCTCCCAGCACCATGCGGGCGGCGTATACTTTAGTCCGGTTATTGATATATTCGATTAATCTGGTAGCATTGCCTATAGCGACCGGCAAAACCCCGGTAGCCATGGGATCAAGCGTTCCCAAATGCCCCATTTTAACTTTGCGGTATGCTCTACTTAAAGTCCGTATCACATCGAAAGAAGTGATTCCGGCCGGTTTGTTAACATTAATAAATCCATCCAATTAATCTAACACGTCCTTGACGCTTGCTATTACCAGTTTGGTTACTTCCTCCAGAGTACCGTTTTGACGGGCTCCAGCGGCCTTTTTGTGACCTCCTCCGCCCCATCGGGCAGCTATAGCGGCTACATCGGTCCGGTTTTTTGATCTGAAACCAATTTTCACGATGCCCGGTTCTATTTCCCGAAAACTTAATCCTACTTCTACTCCTGCAATCATTCTGGTGTAATTGATTATGTCTTCCGGATATATCTCGACCGCATTCATATCTGTCAATTGCTCGTAGGAAAGGCAGACCCATGCAATCCGGCCGTCTTCGCTAAAGGCAAGACTCTGCAATGCCTGGCCCAGCACCTGTATTTCTTTTCTGGGCCTGGACTCAAACAGATTTATCCTGATGGCATCAAGATCAAGCCCGGTGTCCAAAAGGGCTGCTGCTATGCGCATAGTCCTGCTGGTAGTGTTGCTATAGTTGAATCTCCCGGTGTCCATTACGATACCGGTATAAAGAGCACTGGCTATATCCTGATTCAGTTTTATTTTCATGGCATCCAATAAATTGAATATGATCTCCGCCGTCGCTGCTGCTCCGGCATCAACCAGATTATAATCGGCAAAAACATCATTAGTATAATGATGATCGATATTTATGGTATACTTGGTCTTTTTCAGATAACCGGCCTCTTTTTCGCCTATTCTTTGCACATCCGAACAATCCAGATAAACAATGGTATCTCCCATTATTTCTTGATTCAGAATTTGTATTTTATCTGACCCGGCTAAATAGCGATATATAGGAGGAACCGGGTCAGCAAGAAACATAGCGCAATTTTTGCCCACAGAAGTTAAGCCCAGATATAATCCTACCAGGGAGCCTATACAATCTCCGTCGGGGATGGCATGTCCGACCAGTATAAAATTGTCTTCGGCCCATAACTTATCTGCGATTTGCTGTAAACTATCAGCTTTCATGTAATTCCTTGTTCTGCTCCTCAGCCTTGATATCATTTAAAAGAGCATTTATTCTTAACCCATGCTCAATTGATTTGTCCAGTCGGAATTCTATCTCAGGAGCGTGCCTTACCTGCAGCTGCTGAGCCAGCTCTTTGCGCACAAAGCCTTTGGCCTTCTGCAGAGCCTTCATGGTATCTTCCTGTTTGGTACTATCCCCCAAAACGCTGACATTAACCTTGGCATGGCTAAGGTCACTGGCCACTTCAACTCTGGTAACCGACACCGTAGTGAAATCAATGCGGGGATCTTTTACCTGGTCTTTAAGAATTTGCGCCAATATTTTTTTTATCTCGATGGACATGCGTTCCTGTCTGCGTTTGCTCATACCTGATACCCCCCTGCTAAATCGGTGTTTTGATTTTCCGGCGGCAAGGTATATCGGTATATGCTACATCTCACCGCCGCTTTTTATGCTTGAAGCTCTATATTTCTCTGGGTATTTCATCTATTACATAAGCTTCTATCACATCACTAGTTTTAATATCATTAAAACCTTCTATACTCATTCCACATTCATAATTTTCACTGACTTCTTTAGCATCATCTTTAAAGCGTTTGAGAGAACCCAGTTTTCCTTCATAGACGATGACTCCGTCCCGGAGTACCCTGACATTGGCATTGCGTACGATCTTACCTTCGGTTACATAACAACCGCCTACAGTTCCTATACTCGGAACTTTGAAGGTAGCCCGCACTTCTGCTCTTCCCAGGAACCTTTCGCGATGCTCCGGTTCAAGCAAGCCTCCCATGGCTTTCTTAACATCTTCGATAGTTTCATAGATAACCCGGTACAGGCGTACATCGATATCCTCATCTTCCGCATGTTTACGGGCCTTGTTGTCAGGTCTGACATTAAAGCCAATGATAATGGCATTGGACGCCGAAGCCAGCATAACATCTGTTTCGGTAATGGCTCCGACACCCGAATGGATGACATTAACTTTGACTTCATCCGTGCTCAGTTTTAAGAGTGATTGGGCCAGAGCTTCGACCGAACCTTGCACATCACCTTTTATGATTAAACGCAGTTCTTTAACTTCGGAATCCTGCATTTGTTTGAAAAATTCATCCAGTGAAACCCGGCTGCTCTTTTTCTGATCTTCGATTTTCTTTTCATTCAGGCGCAAATTCATAATTTCTTTAGCCACTTTTTCATCGCAAGCTACTACTTTGCTGCCTGCTTCCGGCACATCCGACCAGCCCATGATTTCAACCGGCATGGAGGGAAGCGCTTTATCTACACGATTGCCGCGGTAGTCCACCATAGCTCTGACTTTGCACCAGCTAACCCCGCATACCAGACAATCACCAATATTCAAGGTACCTTTCTGGACCAGAACCGTGGCTACTGCGCCGCGCCCTTTGTCGAGCTGGCCTTCTATTACCACACCTTCAGCCGGCCGGTCCGGGTTGGCCTTAATTTCATTCATCTCTGCCACCAGCAGAATCATTTCCAGCAGTAAATCGATTCCTTCACCGGTTTTGGCTGAAACAGGTACGAAGATGGTATCGCCGCCCCAATCTTCGCCGACAATATTATATTCAGTAAGCTGCTGCATTACTTTGTCCGGATTGGCTCCCGGTTTGTCGGTTTTATTAATTGCCACCAGGAAAGGTACTTCAGCTGCCTTTATATGATTTATAGCTTCAATGGTTTGCGGCATTACACCATCGTCGGCTGCTACTACCAGAACAACTATATCGGTAAGATTGGCACCGCGGGCCCGCATAGCGGTAAATGCCTCGTGTCCGGGTGTATCTATGAAAGTTATTTTGCTGTTATTTATTTTAGCCTGATAGGCACCTATATGCTGAGTAATCCCACCGGCTTCACCTGAAACGACATTGGCTTTGCGGATACGGTCCAAAAGAGAGGTCTTGCCGTGGTCGACATGACCCATAATAGTTACTATGGGTGGTCTTCCTACCAGGCTTTCCTCATCATCAACGACCTCTTCCAGGAGTTTCTGCTCTTCAGGTATAACGTGTTCTACCCGCACTTCATATAAACTGGCCAATATCTCCGCGGTATCATAATCTATAACCTGATTAATGGATGCCATAGTTCCCATTTCCATCAGTTTTTTGACTATCTCAGCGGCTGAACGGTTCAGTTTTTCAGCCAGATCCCTAACGGTAATGGAATCTTCCACCATAATAAAATCAGGCAGTTTGGTATTAACTTCATCTTTTCTTTTCTTATGCTTGGTTTTTTTCACCTGACGGCTATAGTCTCTGCGCGGCGGATTCCTTTTGCCCCCATTGGCTGGTTTTTGTGCATTTCCTGTGTCCGAACGAAATTTATCTTTACTCTGGGTATTAACCTTGTTCTGGGTATTAACTTTACTCTGGGTATTAACCTTGTTCTGGGTATTAACCGGTTTGGAATCCCTTTTAAATGCAGGTGCGGACGGCCTTGCTTCGGCAGATGGAGCAGCCGGTCTGGGTTTATTTCCATTCCCAGAGTTAAATCTGGATTCTTTATTGGTACCCGCATTAGACCCATAAGGTTTTTTCTTTGCGAAATCATTGGGAGCATCTTTTTTAGCCGGTCTGGCATTCTGCTGACCGTTATTTTGAAAAGGCCTGCCGTTCTTCTGATTTCCATCACGGGATTCCACCGGACGCGGGTGGTTAGCGGGACGGTTCTGATTTTTAAATCCCGGCTGACTATTTTCCCGAGGCCTTTGATTCCCTGACTGGCCTGATACCTGTTTATTGTTAAACTGCGGTTTTGCTTCACGGGGGGCTTCAGGGCGAGGTTGCTGTCTAGGACGGCGCTCAGGCACGCTGTCACTATTAGTAGCCCGTTTAGGCTTGTTTTGAGGTGCAGCTACTTCTCTGGCTTCCGGTTCATTTTTCAAACGCTTTCTAACCCAATTAGCCTGAGAGTCCTCCAATGTACTCATATGATTTTTAATATTAAGTCCCAAATCCTGCAGAGTTTTGACCATATCTTTACTTTGAATATCCAGTTCCTTCGCAAGTTCATGTACTCTAATTTTGGCCATTGAACCACCCCCAACTTTCTTAATTCTCACTGTCAGCCTTGACCGCGTTTAAAATGGCATCCGCGAGGCCCTTGTCGTTGACCGTCAGCGCTACTCTATAGGCCTTTCCTACACTTACGCCCAGTTCATGCTTACTTCCCAGGACAATCCATGGAATCTCATATTTGCTGCAAATATTCAGCAGTGATTCCCGGGTATTTTCAGCAATATCATGGCTCATTATCAGAACCTGGGCGCGTCTTCTTAACATGCTGGTTCTCGCCGCCATTGTACCTGAGGAAATATATCCTGCCTTTTTTGCAAATCCAATCAGACTGTAAACCCGGTTCATGTTATCACTCCTGGCTAAGAACTAATTATAGCTATTTGATTATTGATGGATTCCAGCACTTCGGCCGGGATCTCCTGCTGTAAAGCTTTTTGTAACGATTTATGTTTAACGGCTAAATTCAGGCATTCCTGGTTGGGGCATATATATGCCCCCCGGCCTGATTTCTTACCGGTTGTATCAAGCAATACCGATCCTTCCGGGGTCTTCACCACCCGGACCAGATCTCTCTTATTCTTCATTTCCCGGCATCCTACACACATGCGCTGGGGAACTTTTCTAATCTTGGTCGCCGCCATCAAAATCTCCTCCGACCTGGCTTTCACTCTTAATATCAACTTTCCATCC
>DHSK01000093.1 GCA_002408445.1 Syntrophomonas sp. UBA5288 | reverse complement strand
TACCAAAGGGCATATTTTGCCATTTAATGGCAAGAGGGTATGGGCGGGGGAAGCAGCCTTGCCGATACTTCATCAAAATTTGCTGAGGTTCATGATAGTTTTGATGAAAGGAGGGGAAAACAAGCCGTTTGGTACATTAGATTAAGGATGTACCCTGCAGGCAAAAAGCGGTAGGGATAGGGTGCAAGGGACATCGATCTATGAACTCTATATTTTTCTAAGGAGGAACAGCTTGTGAGTGAAGTTCAACAAAGTGGAGAAGGTTTGCAAAAAACCTTAAAACAACGTCACATTAATATGATCGCAATAGGCGGAGTTATTGGTGCAGGGTTGTTTGTCGGTAGTGGCGCTGTTATTAATGCTGCCGGACCCGGAGCGATTTTCTGCTATGCCTTAACCGGAATATTAGTTGTTTTCGTTATGAGAATGTTGGGAGAAATGTCGGTTGCCAGTCCGAGCACCGGTTCATTTGCAGTATATGCCGGTGAGGCGCTTGGCCATTGGGCTGGGTATACTATCGGATGGTTATACTGGTTTGCCTGGGTAATGTTGGTTGCTTTTGAAGCAACAGCCGGCGCCGGAATTATTCATGGCATATGGCCGGTTATACCAAACTGGGTTACTTGTATAGTATTAACCACTTTATTAGCATTTGTTAATAGTATATCTGTAAAAAGCTACGGAGAATTTGAATACTGGTTTGCTATGATCAAGGTAGCGGCCATTGTTCTTTTCCTGATAATAGGTTTTGCTGTAATCTTCAATCTATATCCTGCAATGAAATCACCTGGTTTCTCCAATTTCCTGGATAGGGGAGGATTATTCCCGAACGGATTAGGCGCCATCGGGACAGGGTGCCTAATGGTTATATTCTCCTATTTCGGTGTAGAAATAGCGGCTATTGCATCGAATGAAACACCTGATCCTGCCAAAAATGTTAAAATGGCAATCAATACCGTTATTTGGAGAATTTTAATATTCTATATCGGTTCGTTAACAGTTATTACTTTCCTGGTACCTTGGAATTCAACCGCAGTAATGCAAAGTCCGTTTGTAACCACCATGCAGGAAATTGGTATTCCCGGAGCAGCTGCCATCATGACCTTTGTTGTTATAACCGCAGTATTTTCATGCTTGAATTCTGGATTATATACTTCTTCACGTATGCTTTACGGTATTGCCGAAAAGGGCGAAGCACCCAAAATGTTCCTCAAGCTGAATAAACATGGCGTACCCATAACCGCGCTCATTTTTAGTACGGTAGTTTCCTACATTGCAGCGGCATTTAACTATATTTCACCTGAAAAAGTTTTTGTGTTCCTGATAAATGCTTCCGGCGCGGTTGCACTGTTAGTCTTTTTGATTATAGCTGTTTCCGAAATAATCTTAAGAAAGAGAGCGGAACGTAACGGCGAAGAGCTTGAGTTTAAGATGTGGGGTTTCCCGTACCTCACCTATATAACTATAGCTTGCTTGGGTGCAGTAGTTGTCGGAATGTTCACAGTTCCCGACTTGCGTTCTCAGGTCTTAACTACCTTAGGATTTGGCGTGGCGGTCGTTGCTTCCTACTTCTTGTTCTTTAAAAAATCCCAAGATAAAAATAAGAACGCGGAAGAGTATCAAAAGGTTTCCGGAAACTAGGAATTGTGAATTCAAAGATAGATAGAAATAAAATACAATTGGTAAAGGTAGCGGATTAGAGATCAGACTACAAAATTACCGCACCAAAAGAGATTGAGATATTGGATTAGCAAACGGAAAGCAAGGGCTTTTGCATAAATGTGAAAGCCCTTGTTTTTTGCTGAGAAATTAATGAATGGCTGTGGACAGTTGAAAGAGCCGGGTTCTATTAAAGGTATGCACAATATTTATATTACAAAATATTAGTTGACAAATAATATGATAAGTCATAATATGTGTTTGTAGCTTAAGAAAAATAGAATAGCCTGTAGATTATTTGTTGCTTTTTGCAGCTAGACTGTGAAAGATTGCACATCTGTGCAAAAATGCACAGGCATACATTTGCGTTGGAACGGAAAATAGGGTATGCCATCTGTGCAAGTATGCACAGTACAGCTGGATAAATAGTTTCTTATACCAACTCTTAAAAACAATACGGATAGCGGTAATTAGGGCTTTTGCTGATAACAGCAAAAGCTCTTAATTTTTTGGTACAGATATTGCAATTTGATATAAGCAAAACCGCAATTAATTGATGGCGTCAATATAGAAAGGAGCCGTGCAATTGCAGATTCACGACCCAGCCCAGGAAACAAACTAAGGAGGTAGACAGGATGAAAGATGCATTCAAAAAATTGAATGAGATGGCCGCAGAATTGAAACCGGACGCTATAGATTTTGCTCAAAGGCTGATCCGTATACCTTCCCTCCCTGGAGAAGAAAAAACTGTGTCTGAATTGTATGTAGCAGAGATGAAGAAAATCGGTTACGATGAGGTCCATCGTGATGAATGGGGCAATATCATCGGAATAATTAAAGGGGACGAACCGGGTCCGACGATTATGTACAACGGCCATCTGGACCATGTCCCTGAGGGAGATCGCTCCTTATGGCAAGGTTATAACCCTTACGGCGGAACGATCGATGTAGTAGAAGTTGATAATCAGGATATGAATGGAACTGAACTGGCCGAAGTAATCCATGGACGCGGAGCCGGTGATACCAAGGGTGGAGATGCCTGCATAGTTTATACCGGCAAAGCTCTGCTTAAATTACGTGCAATGGGTTACAAACTTAAAGGCAACTATATGGTCACCATAGTTTCAATGGAAGAGGCGGGTGATCAGGTCGGCATGGTTCAGCTTACTGATATTACCCTTCCTAAAATGGGATGGGATTATGACGGCTTGATTTCGGTAGAGCCGACCCATTTAACGATTGCTCTGGGACATCGTGGCAGAGTTGAATTGGTAGTTAGTGTTTACGGCAAGGTCAGCCACGGCAGCGCACCCTGGCTGGGCATTAATGCGGTAGATAAATCTACCAGGCTGATTGATAAAGTAGCTAACGAATTACCCCGAAATTTTCCTGCTGATCCCGATTTAGGCAAATCAAGCATCGCCTTGACGGTTATAAATTGCAGCCCCGGAGCACTTTGCATAGTTCCTGAACAGTGCGATATTACCTTTGACCGCCGGTTTGTGCCGGGAGAAACTCCGGAAAGCTGTCTGCAGGAGATACAGGATATTATTGATGAGATAGCCCGGGAGGATCCTGAATTTAAAGCCGAGGTGAGAATTGCTGAAAGTGAAAGAACCTTCTATACCGGAAATTCCACCGTTATTGCCAACAAGAAAAATGCCTGGAAGATGCCGGCGGAACATCCTTTTGTTCAAGCCATGGCTCAGGCGCTGGAGGAAGTGGGACAACCGGTTAAATATGAATACTGGTACTTTGGAACCGACCTTTCCAAGAGCTGTGCCACTGATCGCAAACCTTCTCTTGGATATTCACCCATGCAAGAACAGTATATACATACTCCTTTTGATAAAGTACGTACCGACTATATGGAGAAAAGCATCGCAGGATATGCAGCAAGCTTCTTAAAACTTATGGAGTTGCCTAAAGAAGCGTTTAAATTGGAATAATATTTGAATATTTACCGGGTAGTATAAG
>DHSK01000065.1 GCA_002408445.1 Syntrophomonas sp. UBA5288 | reverse complement strand
TTCTGCCCGTACTGCTTTTCCTATATGTCTATATCTCTTCTTATGAGCTTAACTCCATAATTTCGAGAATTCTTTCCAGATCATCGCGGCTGTAAAACATCAGCTCGATTTTCCCGCCATTGCCTTTCTTAACGATTTCGGCTCTGGTGCCGTACTTTTCTTCCAGCCTTTGTTCCATTTCTTTGATCTCACTATTTTTCTTTACTACCACTTTCTCGGTTTTGTTCCGAACCCTTTGCTCCGTCTGCCTAACCGATAATTTGCCAGCCGCAACTTCCTCTGCGGCTCGTATGATATCCCTTTCGCCGCCCAGGGACAATAAGGCTCTGGCATGACCGCCGCTAATAACTCCCTCTTCCACCATTTCCACTACTTTTTCAGGCAGGGTCAAAATGCGCAGGCAATTTGTTATATGGGAACGGCTCTTGCCTACCCGGTTAGCCAGTGATTCCTGGGTATAACCAAAACGTTCGATTAAGTTTTTGTAACCCGTGGCTTCTTCAATAATAGTAAGATCGTCTCGCTGGATATTTTCGATCAAAGCCACTTCGGCCGCCTGAAGATCATTCATTTCTTTCACAATCGCCGGTATCTTTTCAAGTTCAGCCCGGCTGGCTGCTCTCCATCTTCTTTCCCCGGCTACTATTTCGTATTTATCCCCCTGCGGTCGTACCAGCACCGGCTGCAAAACTCCATGTTCCATGATAGACATAGTCAATTCCTGCAATGATTCCTCGCTGAATTTGCGCCTCGGCTGATCTTTTCGGGGTACCACCTGGTCAATATCTATTTCTATGATTCCTTCCTCAGCATCTGTAGCGGACGGAAGTAATGCATCCAATCCTCTGCCTAAACCTCTCTGATTTTTAGCCACGACTTAACACCTCCATCGCCAACTCCTGATATACCTCTGCTCCCCTCGACCTTGGATCATATAAGACGATGGGCTTGCCATGACTCGGCGCCTCACTCAATCTAACATTACGGGGGATAATGGTTCTATACACATATTTTCTAAAATGTTTTTTTACTTCATCGACTACCTGTATGGATAAATTAGTTCTGCCGTCGAACATCGTGAAAACGATTCCTTCCACTTTAAGCCCGCTATTAAGGCCTTTCCTGACTAAATTAATGGTCTCCATTAACTGGGTCAAACCTTCCAGGGCATAGTACTCACATTGCAGCGGAATTATGACCGTATCACCGGCAGTCAGCGCATTGACGGTCAACAAGCCCAGTGAAGGAGGACAATCGAAGAAAATATAATCATATTGCTGTCTGGCATTTTCCAGGCAGTCTTTCAAAAGATATTCGCGTCGGCTCCGGGTCGCCATTTCCACTTCCGCCCCCGCCAATTGTATAGTGGAGGGCAGCAAATCAAGGGTAGCGATCTTAGTTCGCGTAAAGACCTTCTCAAAACCTAACCCGTCAATAATCATATCGTAAATACAATATTTTAATTTGCGGCGATTGACTCCCAGACCACTGGTTGCATTACCCTGGGGGTCAAGATCAACCAGCAGCACCTTGAATCCCTGCATAGCAATACAGGCAGACAGATTGATGGCCGTGGTCGTTTTTCCCACTCCGCCTTTTTGATTTGTAATGGCCACAACTTTGCCCAATATATGACTCCCCTTCAGTAAAATTTCTCGGTCTGCCCTAATTTATTTAATTCGTTTACTAATACCTAATTCCTGCCTCTACCTAATGCATTTAATTAACCGTCCATGGCTACCTGCCACAACCACTTATGAAAATGAGTATAAGAGATAGGTTATGCCGGGTTGGGGTATTCGTTCCTTCTTATGCTCTGTGTACAACTACCAATGAAAATGTGTCATCCTGAGTGTTAACGAAGGATCCTTCCCTTGTTAATCGGCAATATCGGCAAGATTCTTCACTGCGTTCAGAATGACAAGAACAATATTTTCTAATTAACGGTCCATGCTTTCGCACTCTAAAAATTAATAGGTTATGATATGGCTGGAATCTAACCCTTATGTTAAGGCAGCAAAGAACCCCTGGCAAGAAAATAATGACCCCGTTTGTTAAATTTCTGCGGGATGTCTGCATTAATCCACACCAAACTGGCGGAGCATAAAAGAGGCTATAGAATGCTTTCAGGCCGGTACAGAATAAATTGTACCGGCCTGATTTTGAATGTCTATTCGACTTAATCCGACAATTATCAGCCCAAATTACCCCCTAGGCCAATGAGCGTTTGGTTTGGAGGTTCAGTTTGTTCTGTTTAGGGATTCTGATCAATATTTCATATTGCTCGTCATTATCGCTCTCCAGCATCAATATATCAATTCCCGTTTCCCGGGCCCGGTTAACCGTTTCCTTGATCGTATTTAAAAATATTCTGGCATCCCTTATAATCATGGAGACATTTTTGCCGTTATCCCGAGACTTTATTTCCGGGGGAATATTATTAGGCTGAATTTTGTCTACCAGTTCTTCGGTCTCCCTTACCGTAAGCTCCTGTTGATAAATTTCCCGTACTACCTCCATTTGCATTTCCACACTATTTAATTTTAATAAGGCCCGGCAATGCCGCTCGGTAATAATTTCGGGCTCGATCATGCCGCGAATGCGTCCGGGAATTTTAAGCAGGCGCAATTTATTGGCGATAGCCGACTGGCTTCTGCCTACCTTCTTGGCCACTTCTTCCTGGGTCATTCCAAAATAATTGATCAGCATGCTGTAAGCGTTGGCTTCTTCAAAATAATTTAAATCCTTGCGTTGCACATTCTCTACCAGGGATACGGCGGCCGCCTTTTCATCATCCATGGTTTGAATAATGGCCGGTATTTCCCGCAGTCCTATCATAGTACAGGCCCTGAAGCGGCGCTCGCCCGCTACGATCTGGTACCCCTCCCCGACAGCTCTGACAATAATGGGTTGTATTAATCCATAGGCTAAAATCGACTGGGCCAGTTCGGTCAAATCTTGCTCGGCAAAATCCTTCCGGGGTTGAAATGGATTACGCACAATCTGGTTTAATCCCAGATATACAATCCGGGGATTATCAATGCTTTTATTGCCGCCCAGAAATTTCTCCAGCTGCTTTATTACCATCGCTCCCCGCTCCTTTCTTTACAGAGGCCGCTTCGCCGGTACGCCGTTCCTGCGCGGGTACTGCTCCGGAGTAGTCCCTTTCTTGCCCACCAAAACAATTACCCGGTCACCTTCTTCAACCAGGGTATACGCATGGATACTTTTAATTTTTCCCCTTAGCTGTGACAAGCTGTTTTGGGCCGCTGCTATCTCCTGTTCGTAATTGCTTCCCTTCCACATGGCAATCAGTCCGTCCTCTTTAACCAGTGGAATACCATACTCCAACAAAATGTTCATACTGGCTACCGCGCGGCTGGTGCATAGATCATATTGTTCCCGGCAGGCAGGCAGCCGGCCGAGAGTTTCCACCCTTTCCCGGATCATTTTTACATTATCAAGGTTTAGATCATTAATTACCTTTTGTAAAAACTGACTTTTCTTTAAATCAGCTTCTACCAGGGTAAAACTCGCTGCGGGACAGCAGATGGCCAGGATAAGTCCCGGGAAACCTGCTCCACTGCCAACATCGATGATACTAAGCCCGTCCAACGACATAAAATCAAGGATGGCCCGGCTGTCTTCCACATGTTTTGCCAGCTCCTCCCGGCCGGCTTTTCGGCTGACCAGATTTTGCTTTTGATTTTCTTCCTCGAGCAAATCAATAAACTTCTTTACATTTAATTCCATTTAAGTTTCCTATTTCCTTCTTTTCTTTTCTAAAAAAATTAGCAAAACACTAATATCAGCCGGATTTACTCCTGCTATCCGCGATGCTTGCCCAATGGAGGCGGGCCGGAACTGTTTTAATTTCTGCAAGGCCTCATTGGACAACCCATATACTTCATCATAATTTATATTTTCCGGGATGTGTTTCATCTCCATTTTTTCAAAACGTATTACCTGTTCCTGCTGTTTCTTTATATATCCCTCATAACGGGCCTGGACTTGCATCTGCTGCAATATCTGTTCATCCAGAGCGGGAAGCCGTCCCATCTGGACATAATCGGCAATATCAACTTCCGGACGGCGCAACAGTTCCCATAGCGATATTTTATCTTTGAGCGGAACACTACCGTGATCAACCAGATAGCGGTTTATCTCCCCGTCAGACGGGCCGGCCGCATTTTCCTGCAAATGATCAATATTCTGTTCCAGGGCCTTCTTTTTAGTTTCGTAAACCTGCATACGCCTGTCATCGACCAGGCCAATGGCTCTTCCCTTTTCGGTTAATCTTAAATCAGCGTTATCCTGCCGCAGCAATAATCTATATTCGGCCCGGGAGGTTAACAGGCGGTAGGGCTCATCCAATTCCTTGGTAACCAAGTCGTCAATCAGGACGCCCAGATAGGCTTCACTCCGTTTTAGAATAAAGGGCTCCCGCTCCTGAACCAATAAAGCCGCATTTATGCCCGCGATCAGGCCCTGGGCCGCAGCTTCTTCATAGCCGGAAGTTCCGTTGAGCTGACCGGCGGTAAATAGTCCCCGCACCTGCATGGTTTCCAGGGTCAGTTTAAGCTGGGCGGGTATAACATAGTCGTATTCTATAGCATAGCCGGTCCTGATCATGTGAACATGTTCCAGGCCGGGAATGCTTTTTAAGACCTCAAGCTGTACATCTTCGGGCAGGCTGGTGTTAAGTCCCTGTATATACATTTCTTCGGTGTTGCGTCCCTCCGGTTCCACAAACAGCTGATGTGATTCCTTGTGGGCAAAGCGCACCACTTTATCTTCAAAAGACGGACAATACCTGGGCCCCCGTCCTTTTATGACTCCGGTAAATAACGGGGCGCGCTCGATATTATCCCGCACAATGTCATGCGTCCGCCTGGTGCTGTGGGTAAGCCAGCAAGAGAGCTGGTCCCGTTCCACCCGCGGACTCAGAAAAGAGAAGTTCAACGGCTCTTTATCCCCCGGCTGTTCAATCATCTTGGAAAAATCAACACTTTGTCTGTGAACGCGCGGCGGGGTTCCGGTCTTGAAGCGGCCCAACTGCAAACCCATGCCTATAAAACTGGCCGATAGCTTTTGAGCGGCGACCTGATTGGAGGGACCGCCTTCATACATTACATCCCCAATAAAAATGCGCCCTTTTAAGTAGGTTCCCGAAGTTACGACTACCGCCCGGCAGCCAAAGCGGGCACCGGTTTTGGTGATTACGGCGGTAACACCGTCAGCTTCGGTTTCAATTTCTTCTACTTCGGCCATCAATAAATCCAATTTGACCTGGTGCAGCAAGGTATTGAGCATTTCCTGCTGATACTGCATTTTATCGGCCTGAGCCCTTAAAGCCTGCACCGCCGGTCCTTTTCCGGTATTTATGATCCGCATCTGAATACTGGCCTTGTCAATATTTAAGGCCATTTCTCCGCCCAGTGCATCAATCTCTCTGACCAACTGGGCTTTGGCCGGCCCTCCGACCGAAGGATTACAGGGCATCAATGCCACATGTTCGATACTCAGGGTTATGAGCAAGGTCCTGCATCCCATCCGGGCTGCTGCCAGGGCTGCCTCACAGCCGGCATGCCCTGCTCCGATTACTGCTACATCATATTCTCCAGCCTGGTATATCATCATATCCTCCTACTTGCCTATACAAAATTCTTTAAATATACGGTCTATAACCTCTTCTTTTAAACCTTTACCCGTTACTTCAGCCAGGCACTCCAGTGCCCCCCAGGCATCCACCCCCAGACAATCCAGCGGAGCATTTCTTAAACTGCTTAATAAATCAAGCACACTTTTCCGCGCCCGTTTGAGCGCCCCGGCCTGCCTTATATTTAACATTATCTCCATGCCTGCGCCGTTTTGACCCTGCAAAACCTTGCTTTCAATCGCGTCTTCCAATTCTTCCAGCCCCGTATCGGTACGAACGGAACCATGTATAATGGCCGCGTTGGCAAAATACTTATTAATTTCATCCGAGGTTATTTTTCTTTCTTCCAGGTCTTCTTTGTTTACTAAAATAACAAATTTCTTATCTTTAATTTTTTGATATATATCCAGATCTTCCTCGGTTATGCCGCTGGCCACATCCAGCAAAAAAATAATCATATCGGCATTTTCCATGGCGGTACGGGATTTATCCACTCCGATTTTTTCGATTACATCTTCCGTTTCGCGGATACCGGCGGTATCCATCAATCGCACCGGAATACCTCGGACATTTAAATATTCTTCGACTATGTCCCTGGTCGTACCCGGTATATCAGTTACGATGGCTTTATCTTTTTGCACCAGTGCATTCAATAAACTGGATTTACCTACATTGGGTTTTCCACAAATAACAAGGCTGATCCCATCCTGATAAATTCGGCCTTTATTACCGGCATTTAATATTTTATCCAGCAGGTCCAGGACCTGATTCAGCTTTTGCTCCACTTCCTCATAATCAAGGTCTCCCACTTCATCCGGAAAGTCGATGCTGGCTTCCACCTGGGCATTAATTTGAATCAACAGATCCTGTAAAAATTCAACCTGCCGGCTTATACTGCCCTGCAATTGGCGCAGGGCCAGCTTACGCCCCTGTTCCGTTCGGGCTTTGATTACATCTACTACCGCTTCGGCCTGGCTTAAATCAATCCGGCCATTAAGAAAAGCCCGCCGGGTAAATTCTCCCGGTTCAGCCAATCTTGCTCCCTGGCCAACAATTTGTTCCAGACACCGGCGCGCGGACAACACCCCGCCATGGCAATTTATCTCCACCACATCTTCACCGGTGTAGCTTTTGGGCGTTCTCATGACACCTACCAGTACTTCGTCGATGATTTCATCCTTTTCCATCAACCAGCCCAAAGTGAGAGTAAAGCCTTTTTTTTCACTTAACTTCACCTGCGGGTCGTAAGGTTTAAAAGATTCCTGCACCAGTTGCAGGGCACCCGGGCCGCTTATTCGCACAATGGCCACCCCGCCTTCACCGGGAGGTGTGGCCAAAGCAGCGATAATATCATTAAACATTGCATTTCCCCATCTTCATCACTTTTTTACTCATTATAATACCAAAAAGGTAATCTATATAAACCAGATCGTCTATAAATTAAAAAAAGGCCCTCGTGAGGGCCTTAGTTGTCTATTTTTTTACTGAGATTACAACTTTACGGTATGGTTCATCCCCGGTGGAATATGTTGTTACACCAGGATCTGCCTGTAACACCGTATGCACAATTCTTCTTTCCTGTGAGCTCATTGGCCTCATAACTACGTTTTTACGTGTTTTCTTCACCTTGTCGGAGAGTCTTAATGCCAGTGATTCGAGTGACTCTTCCCTTTTGCGGCGATAATCTTCTACGTCCAGTACCACCCGAATTTTATCTTCCCTACCGCGATTTATTATAAGACCTGTCATAAACTGAAGCGCATTTAACGTTTCGCCTTTGCGGCCGATTAAAAGTCCCATGTCATTGCCGATTATGTTTATTCTAACCGTACTGTCTTCCCATTCCACATTTTCTATCTGGTAGTCTAATTTCATCTGATTAAGTATTCCCTCCACTACCCGCAGTGGTTGCTCTTCCGGTTTTTCTCTTCTGGTAACTTTTACGACCGCCGGTTTTTTACCTACGAAACCAAGTAACCCTTTACTCGCTTCTTCTATAATTTCAACTACTACATCATCAATTTCACAGCCTAGTTCGTCTAAAGCGTCTTTAATCGCCTCATCAACGTTTTTTCCTTTTTTTATTACTGCTTGTGCCTGGACTTCCATTATCTTTCCTTCCTCCTTTGTCCCGCCCTGCTGCCTTTTCTGCCAAGGATTCTTTCTTCATCGGCACTTCTTCTTTTCGGTTCACTTCAATCCCTGTTCCTGTATCCGGTACAGCCTTGTGGTCGCTCCGGTTAACATACAATTGCTGTAAAATGCCCAGGATATTAAATACAACCCAGTATAAGGGTAATCCTGCCGGCATTTTGTACGCTATCCAGGCCATAAATAAAGGCATGAAATAAAGCATACTCTTCTGAGTCGGATCTTTGGAGTCGACCATGGATATCTTTTGCTGCAGGTAAGTCGTAACCGCGGCTAGAATAGCGAGAATAAAGTATGGATCAGGTTTGCCTATGTTAGGTATCCAGAGAAAGCTTGCATGTTCCGCTACCGCGAATTTAAAACTGAATAATGATTGATAAAAAGCAATAAAAATCGGCATCTGGATTAATAACGGCAGACAACCTCCAAAAGGACTAACACCATGTTCTTTATAAAGCTCCATAACTTTTTTCTGCATGGTTGCCTGATCATCCTTATACTTCTCCTGGATGTATTTTATTTTTGGTTGTATCGCCTGCATGCCACGCATGGATTTCATTTGCTTTTGGGTCAAAGGAAACATTACTAATTTTATGGCAATGGTCATGAGAATAATGGCCAGCCCATAATTGGGCAGTCCCATTTGTCCCGTTAGGTGATACATTAAATTAATTACTTCTGAAAACCACTGAACAAAAGCATGCCACAAACTTTTCCCTTGCTATTGTATGGGCAATACAATAGCAAGATTCACCTCCTTAAATATTGGGCCGTTTTTCGAAAAATATTTACGGCACCGGATCATAACCCCCAGGATTAAAAGGATGACATTTCAATATTCTTTTTGCGGTTAACCATCCTCCTTTGAGTACGCCATATCTGGCAATGGCCTGAATGGAATAATTGGAACAGGAAGGATAGAAACGACAAGAAGGAGCCTTGAAAAAGGTGACTTTTTGATATAACTTGATGATAAAAATTGCAGTCCTTTTTAACATAAGCCAGCCTTTCTCATAACTATAGAAAAATCTTTTTTTATCAAATCAAAAGAAGTTCCGGGAAAATTCTTGCGTACCACTACGACAATATCATAACCGGGTTTAATCGTATCCCATTCAGTTTGAACAATTGCCCGTAATTGTCTCCTGGCCTTGTTCCTTGTTACAGCTTTGCCTACTTTTTTACTGGTAACAAAGCCAAAGCGGTTATGATCGGTAAGATTAGGTATCACAAAAACAATTATGTATCTTCCCGGTGTCTTTCGGCCTTGCTGGTATACTGTATTATATTCACAACTCCTGCTTATCCTTTTTTCTTTACCAAGCATTAAAAACCTTCCCACAGGTAAAATAAAAGGCCGTTAAAACGACCTATGCAGAGAGTATTTTTCTGCCTCTCTTTCTTCTATTGGCCAGGACTTTTCTTCCGCCTGCAGTAGCCATTCTCTCTCTGAAACCATGAACCATTTTTCTTTGCCGTTTTTTCGGCTGATATGTTCTTTTACTCATGTTATTTTTGAGCCTCCCTCATTTTTTCCAACACGTTATCATTATATGGACTAGACCCCAATACTGTCAAGCTTAGTAACTCTTCTAATTTTTGGCCAAATCTGCTATGATTATACTATATTTTTACCTTTACAGTAATATATTCACTTGAAATAAACCCAACTATCTTTTAATATATGCTTGCCAAGATATCCACAGCTTATCTTACTTATTAACAGTGCACTTTTCCACATTTAAACAGGGGGCTTATTTACATGTCATACGATTTTGATTATCCAGCTATCTGGAACCGAGTAATGCTGTCTTTGCGAGAAGAAATTGGTGCCACCAGTTATGAAATCTGGTTTCCACAGGTCAAATTCAATACTTTCCGCAATGACAAAATTTACATAAGTGTACCTAACAATTTAAACCGGGAATGGATTGAATCGCGTTATCTGGATAATATTCAGCAAAAATTCCGCGATTTAACCAACCAGAATATTTCTGTCGTATTAACCACCGGGGTTGAAAAAGAAGGTGTTTTTACTCTTTTAAATCCGAAATACACTTTCGATACTTTTGTTGTGGGTAACAGCAACCGCTTTGCTCACGCAGCTTGTTACGCGGTAGGCGAATCACCTTCGCGCGCTTATAATCCTCTCTTTATATATGGAGGAGTGGGGCTGGGCAAAACCCATCTAATGCAAGCTATTGCCCATCATATTTTAAAGAAAAACCCTTCTTATTCTGTTACTTATGTTTCATCTGAACAGTTTACCAATGAACTCATAAGTTCCATCAAGGATGACAATACTTCCGGTTTCCGTAATAAATACCGCAACATAGATGTTCTCTTAATAGACGACATTCAATTTTTGGCCGGTAAGGAAAGAACCCAGGAAGAGTTTTTTCACACCTTTAATACCCTTTATGAATCAAATAAACAATTAGTCATATCCAGTGATCGTCCGCCGCGCAATATACCGACACTGGAGGACAGGCTACGTTCACGATTTGAATGGGGTTTAATTACAGATATACAGACTCCTGATCTGGAGACCCGTATCGCCATACTGCGTAAAAAAGCCCAGAGCGAAAATCTCAACATATCCTATGATATTCTTGACTATATCGCCAATTACATAGAATCCAACATTAGAGAACTGGAAGGGGCTCTGATCCGCCTGGTCGCTTACGCCACCC
Source organism: Syntrophomonas sp. UBA5288 (assembly GCA_002408445.1). Classification (GTDB taxonomy): domain Bacteria; phylum Bacillota; class Syntrophomonadia; order Syntrophomonadales; family Syntrophomonadaceae; genus UBA4851. Next base: position 16,942 of record DHSK01000065.1, on the reverse strand, counting down.
TAAGCAATAAACCGCTTAATATGGAAACCGCCACCGAAGCTTTGCGGGACATTCTGCCGCCGCCGCGTCCTAAAAAAATCACGATTGAACGCATTCAGAAGGTGGTCGCCCAATATTATGGAACAGAACTGGCGGAAATGATCTCCAAAAAGCGCAACAAACAACTGGTTCATCCGCGGCATATTGCCATGTACCTGAGCCGCAAAATGACCGACGCCTCTTTTCCGCAAATCGGTGACCAGTTTGGCGGCCGGGATCACACAACCGTAATGCACGCAATCGAAAAATTAGAAAAAGAACTTATTACCGACCAGGATTTAGAAGCAACTATAAAACTCCTGTGTAAAAACATCGAAGAAAGCTAAAATAAAAACCAAGTTTTCAACAAATTTTTAAATAGGCTTGTCCTTGAAGGAGACAAGCCCGGCAAAGCTTATCCACATAATCTTGCCGCCTACTACTATTACTCCTAGAAGTGAATAAATAAGAAAAAAGCGAAGGGGGTCAACCGCATGAAAGTAAATATCGACAAAAAAGATTTATCAACTATCACATCCCTGGTTCATCGTGCTGCGTCCAACAAAAATGCTGTACCTGTACTGTCCGGTTTGCTGATAGAAGCTTCCAAAGACAAAGGCCTCACCATGACTGCAACCGACATGGAAATCGGCATAAAATCTTCCACCATGTCAGCCGATATTATAGAAGAAGGCAGTGTTCTGGTTAATGCCTACTATTTTTCCGATTTTATAAAATTACTGCCGGACACCAATGTTGTTATGGATTTGAATCAAGAAAAAGCCAAACTGAATATTTCCTATGGCAGATCTTCGGGCTATCTCAATACTTACCAAAATCAGGAATATCCTGAACTTCCACTGGCTAAAATGAATCAGATTTTCTGCATTTCCCAGAAAACTTTGAAAGACGCTCTTAAAAAGACTGCCTTTGCCGCAGCCGGAAGTCATTTTCGCCAAGTTTTCACCGGCATTCTATTTGATATAATCAGTTCTACCCAATTAAAAATCGTGGCATCAGACACTCACCGGTTAGCCTGTTATGACTGCACCATTGAAAATGGTCCGGAAAAGCCTCTTTCCTTCATAATACCGGTGAGAACCGTAAATGAACTTTTGCGCTTATTGGAAGACAGTGACGAACCGTTAAATATTGCCCTGGCCGAGAACAACGTAATTTTTTACAAAGAAGAATTTTTACTGCTTTCCCGCCTCATTGAAGGACAATATCCTAATTACGAACAAGTAATACCGACCAGCTTCAGCACCCAGGTCCAGATTGGCTCATATACCCTGGCCGAAAGCCTGGAGCGTGCCAAAACCATGCCGGTCGATGACAAAGTCAAAATTCCGCATGTACAACTGGCACTTAAGGATAGTGAGGCCGTAATCAACAGTTATTCCGAGGAAATGGGAGAAATACAGGAAATAATAGAGAATGTCCAGATTGACGGTGAGAATGAATTTACGATATCTTTTAACACCTACTATTTTTACGATGCAGTCAAAATATTTGCGCCCGAGTGTCCGGATATAAATATCAGTCTGTCAGGCTCACTCGGACCGGCTATGTTAAAAAATCCGGAAAAAGATAATTATATTTATATCCTGGTACCGCTCAGAACCAATAATTAGCAGAAGAGTGATAATAAAGATTTGAGAATCACGAATCTTAAATTACAAAATTATAGAAATATAAACGATCTGGACTATCAACCCGGTCCGGGCTTGAATATAATAACCGGTCAAAACGGACAAGGTAAGACCAATCTATTGGAATCCATTTTTGTCCTCGCCGCCGGTTACTCTTTTCGGGCCGGAAATTACCAGAATCTGCTGGCTTATGATAAAAACAGTTTTTCCGTTAAAATTGATTATTCCTGGCAGGAGCGCCAATTTACCAGCCAGCTGGACTATAAATCCGGTAAGGCTAAATTTTTTATAAATAATAAAAATGCATCACATCGGAGTGAAGATACTTTAAAAGTGGTATTATTTACTCCTGATGATCTTTATATCGTAAAAGGCACTCCGGCTAAACGCCGGTCTTTTGTTGATTTTGTACTTTGCCAGATTTCGCCGGATTACCGTTATGATCTAGATAATTATAGTAAAACCTTAAAAAAAAGGAATTTATTATTAAAACAAGAACAAACTAATTCCAGGACTTTTGGTATAATAAATCAGATATTTATTGAAAACGCAGTTAGTGTCATAATAAAAAGAATAAATTTTATAAATTTATTGGCAGAAATAGTAAATAATATATATAAAGAAATAGACACCATGTCGGCCGAAATTAAAATCAAATATGCGGTTTCTTTTCCCATCGACAGCGCTAAAATCAGCCTGGACATTCTTTACCAGGCTTTGGAGCAGAGTATCAATAACAACCGGAAACAGGAAAAATTACGCCGGACCAGTTTATCCGGACCGCATATTGATGATATAAATATTTATCATAATGATAAATTAGCCAGATTTTTCTCTTCCCAGGGGCAGCAAAGGACCATAGCGCTCAGTATGAAACTGGCCGAAATGTATACTTTTAAAAAAATTAAAGGTTTTTATCCAATTTTTTTACTTGATGAAGTACTATCAGAATTGGATAATGAAAAACAGAGAAAGCTGCTGGAACAACTGGAAAAAGAAGATTTTCAGAGTTTTTTAACTTCTGTCTATATAAAACCATTAACTGGCAACACCGTCATAATCGAAAATGGGTGTCTGAGGAGGGATTAAAATGTATATACATCTGGGCAATAACGTAGTAATATCATCCAAAAGCCTCATTGCCATTCTGAATATTGAACCACCGGTGGCTGAGGATCTCCAGGATATTATTTATTCAGTTAAATCCAGTCAAAAGGCAGTAAATATCAGTGATAAAGGCAAAGAAAAAGCCTTGATTCTAACGGATGATAAAGCCTATTTTTCGCCGATCTCTTCTACTACCTTGTACAAAAGAGGCTTGAACTATTTTAAGGAGGACTAATCATTGAAAAGTCAAAATAATGAATACAATGCCTCTGATATTCAGGTTCTGGAAGGAATGGAGGCAGTTAGAAAAAGACCGGGTATGTATATCGGATCTACAGGTCCCAAAGGTTTGCATCACCTGGTTTTTGAAATAGTAGATAACAGCATAGATGAAGCGGTAGCGGGCTATTGTGATAAAATTGACGTTATCATTCTGCCGGATAATAGTGTTATGGTGCAGGACTACGGCCGCGGTATTCCGGTCGATATTCATCCGCAAATGGGCATACCGGCCCTGGAAGTTATAATGACTACCCTGCACTCCGGAGGAAAATTCGGCGGCAGCGGCTATACCATATCAGGCGGATTGCATGGTGTGGGGCTTTCCGTCGTCAATGCCCTGTCCAAACGCATGGAAATAGGGGTTAAAAGAGACGGACACAGTTACCGGCAGGATTATGAAAGAGGTAAACCGGTTACCGGATTACAGGTATTGGACGAGACCAGGGAAACCGGCACCTGTATCCATTTTTGGCCCGACCCGGATATATTCGAGGAAACTGTTTTTCAGAGAGAGATAATCATACAGCGTATACGAGAACTGGCCTTTCTTAACAAAGGACTGTTGATTCGGTTTACCGATCAAAGAGATGAACCGGTTACCAAAGATTTCAGCTCCAACGGGCTTAAAGACTTTGTCAGATATATCAACAAAAGTAAAGAAGTACTGACTGACGATGTTTTTTTCCTGGATGTCAAAAAAGATGATGTGGTAGTAGAATTAGCTCTGCAGTACAATACCGGTTACAGTGAAAACATTTATTCATTTGCCAATAATATACACACCCAGGAAGGCGGTACCCACGAGGTAGGATTTAAAAATGCCCTTACCCGGGTGATCAATGAATATGCCAGAAAGAATAACATTTTAAAAGAAAATGACGCTAATTTGTCCGGAGAAGATATCAGAGAAGGAGTATCCGCCATTATTGCGGTACTGGTAAAAGAGCCCCAGTTCGAAGGACAAACCAAGACCAAACTGGGAAATACTTTTATCCGGGGAATTGTGGACAGTGCGGTTTATGAAAACCTGCACGATTATTTGAATGAAAATCCCAATATCGCCAAAAAAATTCTGGAAAAGGCCTTGTCTGCCCGCCGCGCCCGGGAGGCAGCCCGCAAGGCGCGCGAACTGACCAGACGTAAAAGTGCCTTGGAGTCAACTTCCCTGCCCGGAAAGTTGGCCGACTGCAGTAATCGCGATCCGGCCGGTTCGGAATTATTTATCGTTGAGGGAGATTCCGCCGGCGGCTCCGCCAAACAGGGCCGGGACAGAACTTACCAGGCCATCCTGCCCTTGCGGGGCAAAATTTTAAACGTAGAAAAAGCCAGGCTGGACCGGGTCTTATCCAGCGAAGAAATCAGAAATTTAATAACTGCCATCGGAACCGGTATCGGGGAAGATTTTGATATCAACAAGGCCCGCTATCACAAGCTTTTTATCATGACCGATGCCGACGTGGACGGAGCGCATATCCGTATCCTTTTATTAACTTTCTTCTACCGCTACATGAAGGAATTAATTGAAAGAGGCTATGTTTATATCGCGCAGCCGCCCTTATACGGCGTAAAAGCGGGTAAGGAAATTAAATATTTTTTCAATGATGATGAGCTCAATGAATATGTGGCCGGCATTAATAAAAAGTACAGCATTCAAAGGTATAAAGGTTTGGGTGAGATGGACCCGGAACAACTCTGGTATACAACCATGAGTGCAGAACACCGTACCATTTTACAGGTAACCATCGAGGATGCAATTGAGGCTGATGAAATATTATCCAACCTTATGGGTGATAATGTGGAACCTCGTAAAGAATTCATCCATGCCAATGCCAGGTATGTTACCAACCTTGATATTTAGGAGGACAAAAGAAATTGGCACAGGATAATTTATTTGAAAAAGTTTTACCGATCAACATAGAAAAAGAAGTCAAAAAGTCATTTCTGGAATACTCTATGAGTGTAATCGTATCACGCGCCCTGCCTGATGTCAGGGATGGCTTGAAACCGGTACACCGCCGCATTTTATATGCCCTTTATGACCAGGGCATGACTTTTGATAAACCCCATAAAAAATCGGCCAATATCGTCGGTGAAGTAATGGGTAAATACCATCCTCACGGCGATGCGGCCATTTATCAGACCATGGTCAAATTGGCGCAGGATTTTTCCATGCGCTATCCTTTAGTGGACGGACACGGCAACTTCGGTTCCATAGACGGTGATTCAGCCGCTGCCATGCGTTATACCGAATCCCGCATGTCTAAAATAGCCGGTGAAATTCTTAGAGATATTGAAAAAGAAACGGTGGACTGGCGGGGAAATTACGATGACACCCGGCAGGAACCGCAGGTGCTGCCGGCCCGGATCCCTAACCTCATAATAAACGGTTCGGCCGGAATAGCGGTAGGTATGGCTACCAACATACCTCCTCATAACCTGAGTGAAGTGGTGGATGGTCTGAAAATGCTGATCGATAACCCGGAGGTAACCGTGGATGATCTGATGACCTGCATACCCGGCCCGGATTTTCCGACTGCGGGCATCATGGGCACCAAAGGTATCAGAGAGGCCTATTCCACCGGCCGGGGCAGCATAAAAATCCGCGCCCGCTATGAGATCGAAGAAAGAAGAAACGGCAAAAATGCCATTATCTTTACCGAAATTCCTTATCAGGTCAATAAATCCCGTCTGGTTGAGAAAATAGCGGAACTGGCCCGGGACAAGAAAATAGACGGCATAGTCGATTTGCGGGATGAATCAGACCGCAACGGTATCCGCATCGTTATTGAAGTACGCAAGGATGTCAATGTAAATGTTTTAATAAATCACCTGTATAAACATACTCAGCTGGAAGACAGTTTCGGTATAAATATGCTGAGTCTGGTAAACGGCCAGCCCCGGGTACTTACTTTAAAAGAGATGATGTATTATTATATCGAACATCGCAAAGAAGTAATTACCCGCCGGACCGAGCATGAACTTAAGCTGGCCAACAACCGCAAACATATTGTCGAAGGCCTCCGTATTGCCCAGGATAATCTGGATGAGGTAGTTAATATAATCCGAAATTCCGCCAACCGCGAAACCGCCCGGGAAGCTTTGATAGAACGTTTCGGACTTTCTGAAATTCAGGCCAATGCCATACTCGATATGCGCCTGGCCCAGTTAACCGGATTGGAACGCGAAAAGCTGGAGGAAGAATACCGGGAACTGCTGGCCCGGATCGCTGACCTGGAGGATATACTGGCCCGTCCGGAAAGAGTTTTAGAAATGATCAAAGAAGACCTGGATGATGTTAAAGCCAAATATGGTGACAAGCGCCGGACGGAGATTACCAGCGAAAATAACGACTACAACATCGAAGATTTTATCGATGACCATGAAGTGGTCATAACTTTGACCAACCGGGGCTATATCAAACGTCAGCCTCTCGATACCTATAAATCCCAGAAGCGCGGGGGCAAGGGCATCAGCTCGACCAGCACCCGGGCCGAAGATTTTACCACCGACATCGTGGTCACCAGTGTTATGTCCAATATTTTGCTCTTTACCAACCAGGGCCGTGTTTTCACCGCCAAGGCTTATCAAATTCCGGAATCTTCCCGCCAGGCTAAAGGCCAGGCTGTAGTTAATTTCTTGGAGTTAAGACCGGAGGAGAAAGTTACTACTATAGTGGGTGCGCGGGTATTTGATGAGAAAAGACATTTATTAATGATTACCCGTAAAGGCATAATAAAAAAAGTAGTCCTGTCTGCTTTTGAAAATATCAGAAAAAGCGGAATCATAGCCTTAAATCTGGCCGATGATGACGCTCTGGTAGGAGTAGTAAGGGTGGATGGACAGGACGAAGTTATGATCGTTACCGCCGAGGGACAGTCCATTCTGTTTAAAGAAGATGAGGTAAGGGCGATGGGAAGGACGGCCGGAGGTGTAAGAGGTATAAAACTGGACAGGTCCGATTATGTCATAGGGATGGACAAATGCCGCCCGGACGCCTATGCTTTCCTGGTAACCGAAAATGGTTACGGTAAGAAAACCGAATTAAAGGAATTTAAAGAACAGCGGCGGGGAGGCAAGGGAGTAAAAATAATTGAAGTTGGCAAGAAAAACGGATTGGTGGTAGGCTTTAAAATCGTTCATAAAGAGGAGGAACTGGTCCTCCTGACCAGTGAGGGATTGATCATAAGGCTGGAAATTGACGACATATCATTGCAGAAGAGGTATTCGCGCGGGGTTTTATTGATTAAGACCAGCGAAGGCGATAAAGTTAGTGCAGCAGCCCGATTCAAAATTGAAAAAGATGAATAAGAAAATTGCATAGTGGAGGCGACTAAGATGACAGATACAGGAACATTTGGAGTAAAAGCAGGATTGGCCCAAATGCTCAAAGGCGGGGTAATCATGGATGTTACTACCCCGGAGCAGGCTAAAATAGCTGAAGCAGCAGGAGCTTGTGCCGTCATGGCATTGGAAAGAGTTCCGGCCGATATAAGAGCGGCGGGCGGTATAGCCCGTATGGCCGACCCCACCATCGTCCTGAGAATCATGGAGGCGGTTACCATTCCGGTAATGGCCAAATGCAGAATAGGGCATTTTGTGGAAGCACAGATCTTGGAATCATTAGGGGTAGATTATATCGACGAAAGCGAAGTATTGACACCGGCCGACGACAAGTATCATGTCGATAAACACGGTTTCAAAGTGCCCTTTGTCTGCGGAGCCCGTAATTTGGGGGAAGCGCTGCGCCGGATCGGAGAAGGCGCCGCCATGATCCGTACCAAAGGTGAGCCGGGAACCGGCAATGTGGTTGAAGCGGTAAGACATATCCGCCAGGTCAATGATGAAATCAGAACGGTAAGCAATTTGCCGGCCGACGAATTAATGACCGCCGCCAAAAACCTGCAGGCACCTTATGAACTGATTTGCGAAACCGCCCAACAAAAACGTTTGCCGGTAGTGAATTTTGCCGCCGGTGGAATAGCCACACCCGCTGATGCCGCGCTTATGATGCAGCTGGGCTGTGACGGCATTTTCGTAGGTTCCGGCGTATTTAAGTCGGAAGATCCCATGAAAAGAGCCCGGGCTATCGTAGCAGCTACCACCTACTTTAAAGATCCCAAGGTTCTGGCGGAAGTGTCCAGAGATCTGGGCGAGGCGATGGTCGGAATCGATATCAGTACCATAAAACCGGAAGAAAGGATGCAGGACCGTGGCTGGTAAAAAAATAGGTGTCCTGGCCCTGCAGGGAGCTTTTATTGAACATGAGCAGGTTTTGAAAAAATGCGGGGCGGAAGCGGTCGAAGTACGTTCGGCCCAGGATGTGGAAAGCATTGACGGACTCATCATACCGGGTGGAGAAAGCACCACCATGGGCAAGCTGCTGGTCGAGTACAACCTGCAGCCTTTAATTAAAAAACGGGCGGAAGCCGGCATGCCCATCTGGGGGACCTGTGCCGGTATGATTCTGCTGGCCCGGGAAATAGAAAATTCAGCTCAAAATCGCCTGGGGCTGATGGATATAAGTGTGAAACGCAACGCTTTCGGACGGCAGGTCGACAGCTTTGAAACCGATTTGGAAGTCAGCGGGCTGGGAAAAACCCGAGCCATATTTATAAGAGCGCCTTATGTGGACCGCTGCTGGGGGAAAACCGAAATACTGGCTACCTTCCGCGATAAAATAGTTATGGTGCGGGAAGGTAACCTTATAGCTACCTCCTTTCATCCGGAGTTGACCCCGGATTGTTCCTTACACGAATATTTCCTCAATATGGTGTAAGCATTTACTTGCAAATAGAGATTTTATATACTATAATTCACTTTAATCTTATTTTTGAAATGCCGTGAAGGGGAATAGTAGGTGTTTGGGCCTTTTCAGAGAGCCGGTGGCAGGTGTGAACCGGCAGGGACTGACATTGAATCCACCCTGGATGCAAGCTGTGAAAGCAGTTTCGGTGGTTCCGTTATAACCGTAAAGAGGGTGTGGCAAAACACACCAACAAGGGTGGCAACGCGGGAAACAGCCTCTCGTCCCTGATGGGATGAGGGGTTTTTTTATATCTATAGGGGATTAATTACCAATTATAACAGTACTCATTATCAGCATTTAAGGAGGTAGTTTCTAGCATGAGGGGAGAACAGTATTTATTACTTCCCGGACCCACACCTGTACCGGAGAAGGTGTTGAGGGCAATGAGCATGCCCATGATAAACCACCGGGGACCGGAATTCAAAGAATTATTACTTGAGGTTACCGCAGGGGTGAAAAAAGTATATAGAACCAGTCAAAATGTTTTGATTTATTCCTCTTCCGGCAGCGGTGTGCTGGAGGCAGCGGTAGTCAACTTCATTTCACCCGGGGATAAGGTGCTGGTCGTTTCGATCGGAGTATTCGGTGACCGCTTTGCCAAAATCGCAGCCGAATTCGGGGCCGATGTGCAGAAACTGGCGATTCCCTGGGGCCAGGCCGCTGACCCGCAGGCGGTAAAAGAGGTCCTGGATAACGATAAAAACCATGAAATAAAAGCCATATTAATCACCCATAATGAAACATCCACCGGCGTTTACAACGATTTAAAAGCTATAAGGGCAGCCGCCTCCCATCATCCGGCCCTCTTTATGGTAGATGCGGTAAGCGGCCTGGGAGCAATAGATTTACAGATGGACGAATGGGATTTGGACGTGGTGGTAAGCGGGTCGCAAAAGGCTTTCATGCTGCCGCCGGGACTGGGCTTTATGGCTTTCAATGAAAAAGCTCTGCAGGTTCACCGGCAAAGTACTAATGCCAAATTCTACTGGGATGTCAGCGCCGGACTAAAATATCTGGAAAAAGGTCAAACCCCATATACTCCCGCCATATCTTTGTTTTATGGATTAAGAGAGTCATTGGCTTTGATGCAGGAAGAGGGTCTGGAAAATACCCTGGACCGGCATAAAAGATACCGCGACCTGGTAAGGGCCGGGGTTAAGGCATTAGGGCTGAAGCTGCTGGCGGACGAGCGAGCGGCATCCTGTGCCGTGACTTCGGTTATGGCCCCGGAGGATATCGGAGCCAATCAAATACGTAAATTCATGTTGGAGGAGTTTAATATCGTTCTGGCCGGCGGCCAGCAAAAATTGGATAATGTGATATTCAGGATCGGACATCTGGGATATGTTCGGGAACTTGATTTATTGGCCGTACTGGCAGCATTGGAAATTACTCTGGTGCGCTTAGGATATAAGGTGGAAATGGGTGCCGGATTGAAAAAAGCCGAAACCATGCTGCTGGAATACCACCGTTAAAGAGATTTATTTCCGGGGGAGAAGCAGAAAGAAAGGAGAATAATGGATGGAAAACCGCAAAAGAGTTATTGTAAGCGAAAGGATCGCAGAAGAAGGGCTTGAATTATTAAGAAAAGAACTGGATGTCGATAACCGGGACGGTATATCCAGAGAAGAATTATTGCAGATTATCGACCAGTACGATGCTTTAATTGTCAGAAGTATCACCAAAGTTGATGAGGAATTAATCAAGCAGGGCAGCAAACTGAAAATTGTCGGCCGGGCCGGCAATGGCATCGACAACATAGATGTGGATGTCTGCACCCGCTACGGCGTTATAGTGGCCAATACTCCGGACAGCAATACCATATCGGCTTGTGAACAGACCATAGCTTTACTTTTATCCTCACTCAGGAATACCGCCTGGGCCAATCAGGTCCTCAAACAGGGGGTATGGGACCGCAAACCTTTCCGGGGCATGGAACTGTACGGCAAAACCGTCGGCATCGTAGGATTAGGAAGAATAGGCTCCATGGTAGCAATCCGCCTGGCCTCCTTTGACATGAAAGTAATAGCTTATGACCCTTATATTGCAGACGAACGTTTTGTCCGTTTCGGGGCCGAGAAAAAGGACACGCTCGAAGAATTGGCTCAGGAAGCAGATATTATAACCGTGCATACTCCGCGCAATGAAGAGACTATGCATATGATTGATGAAAAAATCCTTAGTCTGGCCAAAGATGGAGTACGGCTGGTAAACTGTGCCCGGGGCGGCATAATTAAAGAATCCGCCATCCTGGAAGGTTTAAAATCCGGCAAGGTCGCCAGCGCCGGACTGGATGTGCATGAAAAAGAACCGGATCTGGATGATCCCTTGTTTGCCTTTAACAATGTGGTAGTTACACCCCATCTGGGAGCAGATACTTTTGAAGCCCAAAAAAGGGTTGGAGAAAATATTGCCGAACAAGTAGTTATGGCCCTCAAAGGTGATTTGGTCCCCAATGTGGTAAATCTGCCTACTTTAATCGGCAATGAATTGGATTACCTGCGGCCCTATATCAGACTGGCGGAGAAAATGGGCAATGTTTATTACCAGCTCAACAAGGCTCCTCTGGACCGGGTTGAACTCACTTATAGCGGACCCATAACCAAAAATGAGACGGAGATTTTAACCGTGGCCTTTTTGAAAGGACTGTTGGAACCGGTTATGTGGGAGAAAGTGAGCTATGTCAATGCCCGTTTAATGGCGGAAGACCGGGGTATAAAAGTTTATGAGAAAAAAGAAAAACAAAGCCCCAAACGTTATAAAAACCTGATAACGGCTAAAATGTTTAATAAGGATTACCAGCTGGATATAGCCGGAACTCTGTCCCGGGGACGCGAACCGCTGCTGGTGGAAATAAATGGTTACGAGACCGAGAGTCACCTGGATGGATATATTGTTATCGTAAAAAACGAAGACCGGCCGCGGATCATAGGTCCTTTTGCCACCGCTCTGGGCGATGCCGGAGTCAATATTGCCTCCATGAAAGTGGCCCGTCAAACCAAGGGACAAAATGCGGTAATGCTGGTCAATGTAGACAACAAAGTGGAGGAAGATGTTTTAAACAGTTTAAGTAAATTGGACGGAATCACCGGCAAACCGAAATTGCTGCATTTTTAGGCCGGCAGATTTACCCAGGGTATTATTAAAGAGCAGGTTAACTAAAATTTCTGCCCGGATGGAGGTTTTAAGCATGTTGGATGTAAAAAGATTAAGGGCCAATCCTGAGAAAATTGAAAACGGGCTTAAGAAGAGGAATATGTCGGGAATTCTTGATAAATTCCTGGTCTATGATGAACAGAAACGCAATCTTTTAACTAAATCAGAAGAACTGAAGAGTTTTAGAAACCGGGCTTCCCAGGAAGTAGCCCGGCTGAGCAAAGCAGGAAAGGATACCGAGGAATTAAAGGAACAGATTCGCCGGACCGGGCAGGATATAAAAGAGATGGACAGCGAGCTGAAAGAACTGGATGACCTGCTGCAGGACATGCTGCTGCGGATGCCCAATATTCCGCATGAATCAGTACCGGTCGGCGAAGATGACAAAAGCAATGTGGAAATCAGACGCTGGGGACAGCCGGTTGCATTTGACTTTGAACCACAGGCCCACTGGGATATCGGACCTGATCTGGACATCCTTGATTTTGAGCGGGCCGCCAAACTGTCAGGGGCCCGGTTTACCGTCTATAAAGGATTAGGTGCCCGTCTGGAAAGAGCTGTGATTAATTTCTACCTGGATGTGCACACCTCCAAACATGGCTACCAAGAAATATTTCCCCCTTTTATGGTGGGCAGTCATTGTATGCTGGGTACCGGACAATTGCCTAAGTTCGCCGATGATATGTTTAAAATCGAAGGCCGGGACATGTATTTGATCCCTACCGCCGAGGTTCCTCTGACCAATCTTTTCCGGGAGGAGATTCTGGAAAGCAAGGATCTGCCCACCTATGTCACCGCTTATACCGCTTGTTTCCGGGCTGAAGCCGGTTCCCACGGACGCGATACCCGGGGCGTAATAAGACAGCACCAGTTTAACAAAGTTGAAATGGTAAAACTGGTGGCACCGCAAACATCCTATGATGAACTGGAAAAGCTGACCAACGATGCCGAAGAAGTGTTGCAGCTCTTAGGCCTGCCCTATCGGGTGGTCTTGTTAAGCTCCGGCGATATGGGCTTTTCTTCCGCCAAGACCTATGATATCGAAGTATGGATGCCCAGTTACAACGACTACAAGGAAATATCCTCCTGTTCCAATTGTGAAGATTTCCAGGCCCGGCGCGCCAACATCAGATATCGCCCCGAACCTAAAGGCAAATTGCAGTATGTGCATACTTTAAACGGTTCAGGAGTGGCCGTTGGCCGAACTATTGCCGCCATTTTGGAGAACTATCAACAGGAAGACGGTTCCGTAATTGTACCCGAAGTCTTAAGACCATATATGGGTGGAGTTGAAGTAATTACCAAATAGGCATATGCGGGTTTTTGTGTTGTTGACAACCTTGGTATGCTATGATATACTTTCTTTTGCATTAGGGGCAAACAAGCATCCTTCTTGATGGAGGGGTGTCCGAGCGGTTGAAGGAGGCGGTCTTGAAAACCGTTGAACCTTTTCGGGTTCCGTGGGTTCGAATCCCACCTCCTCCGCCATTAAAGTGGAGAGATGGCCGAGTCGGCTGAAGGCGCTCGCCTGCTAAGCGAGTAAGCGGTGTCAAGCTGCTTCGAGGGTTCGAATCCCTCTCTCTCCGCCATTTTAACAGGATGATTGGATGCAGATCCAGGCATGATTTTTATAAGCGCCCGTGGCTCAGCTGGATAGAGTAACAGACTACGAATCTGGAGGTCGGGGGTTCGAATCCCTCCGGGCGCGCCATTTTAAAAAAGGATTTGATTTATAAATTAGGGATATGACCGGTTGGTTCGGTAAGAATGGGAAAACGAAGGTTTTCCCTTCCTTAATGCATAAATCAAAATTAATAAATGCGCCCGTAGCTCAGTGGATAGAGCAACGGTTTCCTAAACCGTGTGCCGGGGGTTCGACTCCCTTCGGGCGCACCATATTGGCGGTGAAACCTCTTTATGAGGGATGAGCAATACATGCAGCTGGCACTCTACCTGGCCCAAGTTGCCTACCGGCGGGGCGAAATCCCGGTGGGGGCGGTAGTAGTCAGGGATGAAGAGATTATCGGGTGGGCCTGTAATGAGAAAGAGGCGCGCCAGGATGCCAGTGCCCATGCTGAACTTCTGGCCATGCAAAGGGCCACCGCGTTTCAGGGAAGTTGGCGCTTAACTGGTGCAACTCTGTACAGCACCCTGGAACCATGTCCCATGTGTGCCGGGGTTATGATAAACAGCAGATTGAGCAGGTTGGTGTATGGGGCCCGGGATTCCAAAGCCGGGGCAGCCGGATCGGTTCTTGAATTGCTAAGATGCCCGGGGTTAAACCACCAGGTGGAGGTTACCGAAGGTATACTGGGCGAAGAAAGTGCAGACCTATTAAGTTCGTTCTTTTTGGATTTGAGGAGAGATGGCCGAGTTGGTCGAAGGCGCTCGACTCGAAATCGAGTAGGCGGCTAAACCCCGCCTCGTGAGTTCGAATCTCACTCTCTCCGCCATTCAAAATTCAACGCGGAGCACGCGGATTTTATTTGATTACCGCGATAAGAGTCAATAATTTAATATAGCCTGGAGAGGTGGCTGAGCTTGGCTGAAGGCGCTCGATTGGAAATCGAGTAAGGGGATAACACTCCTTCAAGGGTTCGAATCCCTTCCTCTCCGCCATTTAGAACTATCAGGGGGTTTCAGATTTTAATCTGAAGCCCCTTTTAACATATTAGCAACCATGGCCGGAAGCCACTCATAACCCGTAGCCAGCCCTACGGCCCCGACGTTAGGAGCGGGCCTCAGGGCTGGTTTCTATTTCCTGGCATATCTTTTTATTATTCCACAGGCCAATCTCTTGCCTGAGTCACCACTGGGCTGGGTACGGTAATCGTCCGGGTTCATATGAATAATGACAGAATGTCCTACTACATCTTTAGGTTCGAATTTATTAGTATAGAAGCTCATTTTAGCTGTCCCGTTATTGGAAAAGAGAACGGGAAAATCACCGGCATGGTTCCCATGGGGCTGCTTTTTGGGATTCCAGTGTCCCCCTGAAGTCAAAAAGGGATCGTTGCGGTTGGATATTTCACATACCCCATATTCATGGAGGTGGAAACCGTGCGGTCCCACCGGATTGCCGTTATTTGCCGGAGCATAAGGAGGCAAGCCGGTAACAAACACCGATACGTTTGTTCCGCCCCCTTTGGCCCTGGTAAAAGTCACCGTACCTCTGATTTGCGGCCTAAGCGGGCCGCCATGTATTTTAGCTTTAATAATAGCCGGACCGTTCTTAGTTGCTGGCATACCAAATTCCCCCTGCTCTTGTTTTATATTCCTATTTTATGAAGAGCAGTATAAAAATGTTATTTATTAAATTGCATTCCTGTCGGGATAAATAAAGCTCAAGAAGTGGCACTAACTATATGCTATGAAGAATAATAAAGGGGTTTCAGGCTTGGTTCTGAAACCCCTTTTGTTATTTTTACCACACTTAAGAGTAGCCCTGAGTGCTGCTGTATAAGACCGGTTTTTGAGTTGTTTATGCAATTGAACTATAGCTCACATTCTACCGGTTGAAGACGGAGAGAGGTAATCTAGAGAAAACGTTTACTATAATCTTTTAACTCAAGTAAATGTTGATTAATATTTTCTACCGTTGCACTGATTTCTTGGGTAGTAGCTGCTTGTTCTTCGGTTACGGCAGCAGTTTCTTCGATAGCCTTGGCTATGTCTTGTACTGATGAATACATACTGTCAATTATGGCTTTTATTTTGCCGGTAGATTCCTTGCTCTGGGTGGCAAGTTTACGAATTTCATTGGCTACAACGTTGAAACCTCGCCCGTACTCTCCGGCCCTGGCTGATTCTATGCCGGCATTTAATCCTAATAAATTGCTCTGATCCGCAATACTTTTAATGAGCTCCAAAACTTCTTTAGTTTTCTCAGCTGCACTCATGGTATTTCTCGTAAGTTCGATGGCTCTTTGACCGGCTTCAGCCAGATTAGAGGAAGCAACAGCTATTTGGTTAATGCTGTCTGATACCTGGTTGATTGAATCACTAACCTCTTGAATGTTATTTACCAAATGCATGCTGTCTTCCATATCAATCCCATCACTAAGGACTCCGATTATTTCACCTTTGGAATTTTTAACCGGCATAGCAATAACTTTCAATGCCCGACCCAGGACATCGGATGAAAGTTCGCCTCGAATAATGCTGCCTTGGGCAATGCATTTTTTGACTAAATCTACTACTTCCGTACCATAACGTAAGTTTAGGTCAAATCTTTCTGCGGGTGCGTAGAACAAATATTTTTCCTTATCAGATAAGGCGAAAGCCATATCATCTCTTACCATCGTGTTTAAATACGGCAGTACGATTGCAAATGCTCGAAATAATTCTTCGTCTGTTAATTCTTCTTTAAAATATTTCTGATAATCCATAGCAACCTCCCCTATTGATATTAGTTTTAACGGCTAAACAACAAATACTTATGCGACCTTTTAGAACAACAACTACGGACCTGTCTGCCTCTGAGAATGAGGTAATGAATGCCAGGCGATGCGCGGGATAGTTAGTTCTATCAAAGTTATGGCAAAATTTCCTGCAATTCCAACATAAATATAATAATAAACCAAAATAGCATGAAATCAATTACATTAGCTTACTTTTGCCCTTAAGTCAGAAAAACTTTTTTAATTTCACATCTTAAAGCTTTTAAAAGTAGTCTCTGCTTTTGCTAAATATTAGTGCGAATCCTTTTCTTACCTTTAAGAAGAACCAGGTTTTCAGAATTAGTGCCGGACTCCTTAGGCAAGGATTTTTACAGATTTAGGTCGGAGTAGTCGAATTTGGGCAGGCGGGAAGGAATGCAAATACTGTATAATAATACGGGAGTGACAATAGTGATAAAATGTTTTGGTCACGGAGGAATTTGAAAGATGTTTGGCATTGAAAATTACAGCGTTTTTATTTT
>DHSK01000095.1:9006-9572 GCA_002408445.1 Syntrophomonas sp. UBA5288 | reverse complement strand
AGTTTGCGTTCAGCCACCACCTGAGGATTCAACTGTCTTAATGTACCGGCAGCACAGTTTCTGGGATTGGCAAAAGTTTTGCCACCCATTTCTTCTTGCCGGGCATTAATAGCTTCAAATATATCGTTGTCCATATAAACTTCACCGCGAACTTCCAGATACGGTAGCTGGTTAGGCAAAGTCATGGGAATGGATTCTATCATTTTTAAATTCGCGGTAACATCTTCCCCATAGTTAATCCCGTCGCCGCGAGTCATCCCCTGGACAAATCTGCCGTTCCGGTAGCGCAAAGCCACCGATAACCCGTCAATCTTGTGTTCAACTGTGAATGCAGGCTTGGCCAGGTCCTTTTGCATCTTGCGAACAAAATCGGTTATTTCTGCCTGGGAGAACCTGTCTTCAAGTGACAGCATAGGTACATCATGGCGAACTTTTTTGCCCATTTCACGTTTGATGCTTTCACCGACGTGCTGGGTGGGAGAATCCGGGGTTATAAGTTCCGGGTGCTTTCGTTCCATATCTTCAAGTTCCCGGAGCATCATATCATAATCATAATCGCTGATCTC
>DHSK01000095.1:0-8723 GCA_002408445.1 Syntrophomonas sp. UBA5288 | reverse complement strand
GCAATATCTAAACGAAGCATGCGCCGGCCTGCTCTTTCGAATTCGATCGTGGCAACGCCGTCTTCGGAGATGCTCTGTATATTCCCTATACCAAATTTACGATGGATAACCGTGTCGCCTTCCTCCAGCTCTTCATGCACTATTTTTTTGGCATGCGGAGATGTCAGCAATTCCTGGGGTATTTCCTTTAAGAAACGGGAAGGTGGATTATTGCGTTCATATCCATACAGCAACCTCGACACCGAATTGGTAAGGTAGAGCTTCTCCATCGCCCTGGTTATGCCCACATAGCATAAGCGTCTTTCTTCTTCCAGTTGTTCAATCGTCTCCGTACGGAAAGAGGGGAAGACTCCTTCTTCCATCCCGGTCATGAATACGACAGGAAACTCCAGACCCTTGGCGCCGTGGTAGGTCATCAATAAGGTCGCATCCGTATAATCCATATTATCGGTATCCTGGGTCAGGGCTATACCGGCCAGAAAATCCTCCAGTCCCTGTCCCCCTTCACGTTCAAACTCCAGGGCCATGGACAGCAATTCCTGCACGTTTTCAATTCTGGTTTCCGCATCAGCCGGGCTGTTCTTACGCAGATCAGCCAAATAGCCGGTAGAATCAATTACCGTTTCAATAACCTCACGCAGGGAGCTGGTCTCGGCCACGGTGGCAAAAAACTGGATCATCCCATAGAATTCCTGCAGAACATCGCCCATTTTGGCACTTATCCCGGTTATCTGAGACGGGTCGACCAGTGCTTCCATTATGGAACAACCTTTTTCCTGCGCATAGGTGTCTATTTTCTCGATCGTCTTTTCACCGATGCCGCGACGGGGAGTGTTTATCACCCGGCGAAAACTCAGACGATCATTGTTATTGGCAGCCAATCTCAGATAAGCCACCATATCCTTAATTTCTTTACGCTCGTAGAACTTGTGGGCCCCCACTATCTTGTAAGGAATAAACCGGCTGGCCAGTGCATCTTCCAGTATACGCGACTGGGCATGAGTACGATAAAAAACTGCACAATCATCATATTTCCGGTTTTCCCGGTCTACTAAATCAGTAATGGTATCTGCTATAAACCGGGCTTCCTGATAACTGTCACTGGCACAGAAATAAACGATGGGTTCTCCCTGGCCCTGACTGGTGCGAAGTTCCTTTTCCTCCCGGTCTTCGTTATTCTGGATGATTGAATTGGCTGCAGCTAAAATAGTACCGGTAGAACGATAATTCATTTCCAACTTGATCACTTTACTGCCCGGGTAATCCTGCAAAAATCTTTTGATGTTATAAGGTTCGGCTCCACGCCAGCTGTAGATGGATTGATCCGGGTCACCCACCACAAATATATTTTCGTGGGCAGCAAGCAGTTTGGCCCATAAGTACTGGGCATAGTTGGTGTCCTGGTATTCATCTATCATGATGAATTTAAACCAATCCTGATACTTTTTCAGAACTTCAGGATACTCCCGGAACAGTTTTATGCATAAAATTATTAAATCTTCAAAATCAAGTACATTGTTATCTTTTAGGCGCGCACTGTACATCCGGTAAACCCGGTAATATTTTTCTTTTAAAATATATGATACGGACATGCGTTCAAAGTATTTTTCCGGGTCAATAAGGCTGTTCTTGGCCTGCTTGATTATATATAATATCTCGTCCGGTTTGGTTTCAAAATCATTCTCTTCTTCTTTTAATATTTCTTTTATGAGCGCCTTGCCGTCAGTTTCATCAAAAATAGTAAAATTCCGGTTATAGCCCAGGTGTTCAATGTCCATGCGCAATATCTTATAACATGCCGCGTGAAAAGTCTGAATCCATTGGCCGGTGTAATCTGGAATCATTTGCGCCACGCGGGCACGCATTTCCTGTGCTGCCTTGTTGGTAAAGGTTATGGCCAATATGGAATTAGGCGATATGCCCTGGTTGATAAGATTCACAATACGCCGGGTCAGCACCCGTGTTTTTCCGCTGCCGGCTCCGGCCAAAACCATACAGGGGCCACTGGTATGTATAACCGCTTCCTTCTGCTGCGGATTAAGATTATTAAGTATATCCATTTCTATTTCTCCCTTATCAAGGTGTTTAAATACAAAGGTGTAGATTTCAATAATACGCCTTCTTAATAATAGCACAAAGTCGCCGTATTCTATATATGCTGTGCCTGGTTTGTATGACGGCCGGAAATTTATGATTTGCTGCAAATCTGTTTGTTTCTGCCGATTATAAAGTTACCCTCTTGGTTGCTTCCGGTCTTGATCGATCATTTTCAAGAAAACTTTAGTTTAAATTTGTAATGGCGATCGTATTTCAGGTTCCATGCCAGAACAATAAACCTTGCTGTCTTTGCTTATCTTCTGACCATATTTTCTACATAATGGTAATTTATTCCTGCGTTCAGGCCCTGCTTATCTTGCCTCTTTTAATATATCTTCCATAAGTACGGTAAGGTGTTGTTTATAGTGCAGGAATGTTAAGATATAATATATAAATTACAGGAGGGGAACAAAGTGAAGATACAGTCGGTAAATCTGCATGGTTTGAGTGTCGAAGAAGCACTGGCGGCCGCAACTAAAAATCTGGATTACTGTTTGAGCCACGGTGTCGAGGTGATAGACCTCAATCATGGCAAAGGTTACCATAGCAGTCGCAATTTTTCGGTAATTAAGCAGGAACTTCGAAAAATGCTGAAAGATTACCCACTGCGTGAAAATGGTTATCGGGTTATTTACGGAGAATCGGATTTACCAATTGCCTTAACATACGATGAAGGACATACCCTGGTGGTTGCCCGTACTAAAGAATTGGAATATATCGGAGGACGTACCCAACAAGAGAAAAACCATCTGATCTTCAGTGACGAAGGCAAGAAGAAGCGGAAACAGGATAAAAAACAACGGGCATCCAAGCAATCCAACCGCAAGCGCTGCTAAAAGGTAGACGCTGAAGACACTGCAGCCTTAATAGCGACCATCGGAGCATGAGTAGTGCCTGAAGAAAGGTTTCAGCCACCCCAGGATTAACCATTGCGGGAGTGGGGTATTAAGGTTAGCGCAGTGATACCAATCATGGACGGTTAATAGAAAGACCTGGTCATGCGTTTCATGCTGTATAGCGAAATCAGCAATATTAAGAAGCCCAAAAGCCACCCTCCCAAAACATCGCTGGGGTAATGTACATTCAAGTAAACCCGGCTTAATCCAATCAGAAAAATCAAAAAGGCCAGTCCTCCGGCCGCAAGTTTCCCTCTTTTTCCTCCCTGAGTAAACGCCAGATAAGCCAGAAATCCATAAAAAGCTATAGCAACCATAGCATGCCCGCTGGGGAAGCTATACCCGGTGGCAATAGTCAAAGCTTCCCCGGGGGGACGGGCCCTGACGAAATAGATCTTCAATAAATCATTTATAGTCCAACTCGATAAAACCACTATCAGCAGGTAAATAGCATAAATATACCGGCGCATCAGCCATAGTACTATAACCCCCACCAGCGACAAGGCAACAAAGGTCATTGGTGAGCCCAGATGAGTAAGTAAGCGAAAGAACTCCAGTACATAATAATTATGGGGCACTTCCAAATTTAATATTTGGTCAATCCATATCCTGCCCGGCCATCCATTTATAATACCCATATTTCCTCCGCAATCATTCAGCCGCTTTGACCTACGGCCCCAATATAGGATTGGGAAAAGCAATCATCGTAAACTAACGTGATTTATCTTTATTGTACTTCTCTCTCTGGTCAGAACCGTTAGTCTGTTTATTTTTATGCACCTTGGGGGATCTATATTCTTTTGACTGCATATCCATCCTGGGCGAATTCATGGTCCGGTCATGCTTTTTATTGATTGTTGCCGGGAATTTTTCTGTCTCATTATTTTTAACCGGGATGAAATTCGGTTTCTTATCTTGTTCGGTCTGGACCTTCTCCGGTAGTACCCGCTCTTTGTCTTGTGCCTGTATAGGCTGTATCCCCCAAAATTGGTAAGTCCGGCTGTTATATACGCTGACCGGCGGTGTGTTCCAATTATTGGGCACTTGATTCGTTTTAACCGGTTGGTTCCAGCTTTTGCTTTTTACCGAAAGGGGATTCTGCACCGATCTTTGAACTGCCGGCACTTTACTGTAAATTGCTTTATTTTGGGGATTGGAAACTTTGCCTGAATTAGTTTTCTTAGTTATAGGTTGAACTTTTTTATTCAGCTCTCTGATCAGCCGCTGCCGATTAGTTTCATTCTTTTTGGTACTGGTGACAGTTACTACCGGCTTGCTGTGATTCGTAATATTTGATTTCCCGGGAATAGTATCGTGTACTACCTGTTCTACTGCCTCATCTATTTTTTTCCCTTTCAGTTTAGCTTTTTCAATATACTCTTCCGTTTGGGCATTTGAGGCTTCTACCTTCACCACCCGGTCCCATCTGTTGACACCGATTTTTACGCCGGATGAAACCTGTGCATAAGCTACCACTGAGAAAAATTCCACCCAAACTCCCAGAAGCATCAGAACAATAGCAGCTGCAGCAGCAAACTTTTTTACCGGGGCTGAAGTATCATACCATAATTCGCCTACTTGCATGGGCCTGGCAGTTTTAATCTTCTTATACTGTCCTTTGTTATTTAGAATTATTGCCCATTGGTCATGGGACTCCAGAATTATGCCTTTGCTTTTAGCCATCCTTTTTTCCCCCTGACGGCAATACATATGGTACTAGATAAGAGAAATCATGAGCTATTATAATAACCCCGGCAATAATAAATTTACGGTAACGATCCAGCAATTTTGTACTAATATTATGTTGCTCCTTTAACACTTTGGCTGGTAAGGTTTTATTCTCCAGCACCTGCCGGCTAAATTCGGAATCTGAACTTATAATCTCTATTACGTGCCTTACTTTTTCCCTCGAGCCGGCATGACCCGGGGATGTCTTTACCAAGTCGGCAAAACTTATATTATATCCATCCAGCAATGCGCGCAAATCTTCAATTTCCTTTTGGCGGTCCATATCCTCCAGGATACTATCAAAAAAAGTATCATCCACTAGTGTGTCTATATTTTCAAGTTTTATTAGATTCGAAATGGGTATGATGGTTTTCTTCTTTTCGCGTCGTTTATAATCGATGATACGGTTTCTGACTACACGACCCAGATAAGATAAGAAAGCGCCTCTTTCAGGGCTATATTTTTCAAAGGCCTCCAGAATTGAGAAATTAGCAATGCTAGCTTCCTCGTCTCCCTCGTCAATATAGCGATTGCATGTCCTGGATGCGACCCGCAGGCAGAAAGGCATCAAATCATGATAAACTTCTTCAATAACCTGGTCGCTGCCGCTCTGATATTTTTGCGCCGCTTCATGCATTCTCTTTTCCAAAGTCTGCTGGGGATAAGGCATCGTGGGCCCCCTAGATATATAAATTATGATGGTTCTGGTTTACTATGATTCCACACTTTTCCCTCTACCACCTTCTATAGTATAGCTAATATTATTAGCAAGAATAAACCAAAAGGGATCTTTAATATATATATATGCGCAAAGAAAAATGACATATGGGGGTAAGATTACTTGCTAAAAAATTAAAACTGACACCATTTCCTGGTGCCAGTTTGTTCTCACTAACGGGTTGTATTTGGGGGTCAGGAAATCTCCAACCATTTTCCTGGAATCTGACCAGGGAAATTTTTATACCGTACTTCTCCATATTTTTCCGCAACCGTTTTACATGATAAATCCGATTTGTAATTACCTGCCCAAATATGGCAGACCGGCTTATTGAGTTCTTCGACCTTGTTAACGACTTGAGCAGTCGAACTATTCGATTGGCTTTGTCCATCCCATACAGCAATTAAAATATCACTATGCTCAGCTATAAAAAAGCCTGATTTGAGATAGGCTGATTTTCTGGTTGGGGACGGAGACATCTCTATCACTTCTATAGCCCGGTGTGATAACCAGTATTTGAATTCTTGTCTTAACTCGGCCCCTTGATTGTCAACTCTGTAATCATCGGTGGAGCCAAAATCATTAATATACTCTTCCTGGGGAACAGGCAACACAGCAATTAAGCGGGAGGCATCCCTTCTTAACAGTTCTCTGGCCGCCAGACGGTCGGCTCCTACTGCCAGACTCGAAAAGACAGTAAGATAATGTTCCGGAAACTGTTGCTCAATGAAAACAATTGTTTTAGTGATTGCTTGCCGTATTTTGTCTATTTGCTTGGGATCCAGATTAATATGGCCTGTGATGCCTATCCTAAGCATATCGCCGTCACCAAAGCAGGTTAATGCATTAAATTCCTGGACATTTACATGCATTGCTATAATATGGTCAGGAGGAAGGCTAGATAATTCATATTTGCCTTTATCAGTAATACTGCTCATTTTAACCAGGTTCTCCAGTGAACGGGCTCCATGTGAATATTTGGTGACCCGCAGAAAAGCGTCCAATACCCCTGCTTCGATTTCAAAATGATTATTATCGGTTTTAATTTGGGGGGCATTGGTCTGCAGATATTGTCTTAAGATAAAAGCCCTCCGGATCATAAAGAGCCTATCTTCAACTGTATTAGGATCGCCATTGATACCTCTTATATCGATATAGGCCCTCAGCCTGCTAATAAAATCAGGTTTTTTGGCGGAACGGTCCTCTAAGTTATCACCAGCCCGAAATTCCTCAAATGAGTACCTGGTAGCTCCGGCAAAAACATAAATACCCCCTCCCAGAGGGCGAGGCGTTCCCTGGTCAGTAAATTGCCCATCCTGCATAGGAGCCAAAAAATAACGCAGCCAGCCCAACATCTGTCCTTCATAGGGAGTATCAAATTCATCCCAGAATACTAAAGGCAACTTGCCTTTTAAGTTCAGATCACGGACCTGATGAAAAGCACTTTGTAATTCGTCGGGAGATTCAAACTGGGAAAGATTAAAGGTTAGTTGAGCATCTTCGCTTATTCCCAGCCCTTTGGCCATTTCTTTAACTACAAAGGACTTGCCTGAACCCGGAGGACCGAAAACCGCTACGCAGAGAGGCGTATCCGGGGTTTTTAACTGTAGATAATCGCGCATGGCATTATTAACGCTCCGGACCCCTTCTATTTCCTGCCGGTCGGCACTGGACCAACCGCCAATAGTTTCTACCGGAACATTAAGCAACGCTTCCAACGGTCCTTTGACCACAATATCCCTGGCGCATTCATGGACAACCTTTGTGCTTTGCGGTTCTTGTAAATAGTACCCTTTGTATTGTTCCTGCAATAAAGTTGTTTCCAGAATAGTCCAGTTGACACCATCAAGTTTATTACGCATTCCTGTATTTTCGCTAATAAATACTCCCATATTACTGGTATCGGAAATATTAAGTATATTTTCGTCCTTATATCTCCTGCTCAAATGCTGGTAAGCATTGCTTATTGTTTCATAAGGGAACTCCAAATAATTGGCGTTTTCCCTTTCTACCACATCGTATCCTTGCATATGAAGGATGCGGGCCAGTTCAACACCGATGCGGGTAGTTTCTGTCCAATTTACCTGCCCATTCTTTTCGCACCAGGCAATAGCCAGAGCTCCCAGAAGGCAAGTATTGCAACCCATCATCTGCCCGGGATACTTGTTGCCAAAATCGCCCTCCTGTCCGGAGCGGTCAAAAATCAAAACCTTTTTATAATTATCAATAATTACAGCCCCACTCGCTCCGATGGTTACGATAACCTGTTTGTATTTAATACCTGTGCCTGCTTGATTAAGAAAGGGGCAATTGCTGCTCAGTACTGCACTTACAATTTCTTCAAACATTCTTTCCCAGGATAAAGATATTCCAATTTTCACAGCACAAGAACGTAAGTCGCTTAAAGTAGTTACAATAGTAGTCCTATCTGCGAAGCCAAGCTCCATAATTCTTTCGAGCAAGGGGTTTTTATGCCCGTCGGTATATTGGCCTAGTTTGACTATTATATCTTCCGGCATTTTTTCGGTATTGCCTTCCAGAACCTCAGGCCAGCCTTCTCTGCAATTACGAAAACCCAAATTACTATCCTGTATGATTAACAAATCAGGATATCCGATAAGTTTCCCCGAAAGATAATCCCAATTACCCGGTTCAAATTCATGCCATTTTTCTATACGAAAGGCATTAGGGCTGTCCGTATTGCTGAATTCCTTCCAAACTGTCCATGATGTCGTTATGCGGTTATCTTCAGGACGATGCAGCAATTCATCGTCAAGTAGAATTCCTTCAACATTGGCTAATTCCTGGGGAATCATTTCTCTCAATAACTGGTAAAGCATAGCAGATCCCCCGGTCTTTGCGCTTAAGCGAACCCGTGAGTTCTCCTGGTGTTTTTGCCAGTAATAGACTCCGCCTCTTACAATTATATCCTCGCTGTGAATCTTTAACCAATCTACTGTCGGGTCACCGCAAACTTGAATTAATTTTTTCATGTTTTTCACTCCCATTAAGCAAACTAAGTCTTCGCTATTCTCATATCATTTTCCATCCAGACAATCCTATCTTAATTTTTTATATTAACAGCCCATGTTCATACATACAACCCAACCCCGCATTTATTGTTAAATCAGTTAATCTTTATTTTTAATTAATCGTACCATAATAAGATATGTTTCATTATGTTATATCAGTAGAAATCAATATATAATTTCTCTCTCCTCTGTTAATCTGAAGTTCGCACCTTACCCCCGCAGCAGGCCCACCGGCCCCGACGTCAGGAGCGG
>DHSK01000164.1:3269-22506 GCA_002408445.1 Syntrophomonas sp. UBA5288 | reverse complement strand
TAGATGGCTGAGCCGGGCCAGGATTTCTTCTGCCTCTTTGCGGGCGCCGCCATGCATAACTGCGAGATAAGCGGGTTTGTCTTTAATATTATCTTCTACGATTTGTATTAAACGTTCAATAGATTTTTTTCTGCCCCGGGCTTTGCAATAGGTGTAGTATTTGCCCTCTTCATCCACTGAAATGATAGGTTTCAAATGTAAAAATTCACCCAGCATACCGGCTACTTTACCGATACGCCCACCCCGGCGCAGGTATTCCAGGGTTTCCAAAACATAATAAACCTGAACTTTGGGTTTCAGCTTGTAGAGTTGGTCGACCACCTTGTCAAAGCTAAGTCCCCGGCCAATGTTTTTGGCTGCATCCAGAACCATCCAGCCTTGGGCAATGGATAAGGTTTTAGTATCAATGACCTTGACAATCATATTATCGATATCATTGGCGGCCATCTGTACGGCTTGAAAGGTTCCTGAAAGGCCACTGGATATATGAACCGCCAGCAAATGAGTAAAACCTTCATTTTTAATTTTTTCAATGGTGCTCTTGATTTCACCTAAACAGGGCATAGATGTGGTGGGTATCTCATCCGGCATTTTATCATAAACATCCTGAGGAGAAATATCGACCCGGTCGGAATATTCTTTTCCAGGATATATGATTTTAAGAGGCAGCATCTTGATATTTAACTTTTTAATTAATTCCTGGGGTATATCACAGGCGCTGTCGGTCAACAGGGCTATTTTCTCTTTCACAAAACTACCTCCCAATAATTTAAATTCTCATGTAATAATTGTAAACCATAAATATGACAAATGCACACCATAATTAGTTGACAAATCGTTTTGATCTCAGGTACAATCAACCTGTAAAGTATTTCTACTTTACAGGAGGCGAGCACATGCTGGAGAAGTTGGACTACATGGTTATGCTCAATGATTTCTATGGACCCTTGTTGACTCCCAAACAACAGGAAATATTGAGCCTCTACTATGAAAACGACTGGTCTCTTACCGAGATTGCCAGAGAAAAGAATATTACCAAACAGGCCGTACATGATCTCATCAGGCGCGCGGAGAAATCTCTGCAAGGATATGAAACCAGGCTGGGCCTGGTGGAAAAATTTCAAAAAACGCGCCGTCAGTTGGAAGCCGTCTATGATTTATTAAATCATTCAGAAGACCGTGAAGCAATTAACCAGGCGGCGCAAATACTCAAAGAGGTCGCCGGATCAGCAATCAAAGGAGAGGTATAGATGGCATTTGAAGGGTTATCAGATAAACTTCAGGATATATTTAAAAAACTGCGTGGAAAAGGAAAAATATCCGAACAGGATGTAAGCCTGGCCATGCGTGAAGTTCGGCTTGCCCTCCTGGAAGCCGATGTTAATTACAAAGTGGTCAAAGACTTTGTGGCCCGGGTTAAAGAACGGGCGGTGGGTCAGGAGGTATTGCAGAGCCTGACTCCGGGTCAAGTTATTATTAAAATAGTTTCCGATGAATTAACCAGTCTAATGGGTGGAGCGGAAAGCAAACTCAATCTTGCCGGGAGAACTCCAGTGGTCATTATGGCGGTAGGACTTCAGGGTGCCGGTAAAACCACCTCAGTAGCTAAGTTATCCAAGAATTTGGTTAAACAGGGCCGAAGGCCGCTTATGGTGGCGTGTGATATATACCGGCCTGCTGCTATAAAACAATTGGAAGTGCTGGGAGGCCAGGTGGGTGTACCGGTATTTTCCATGGGTCAGTCTAATCCGGTCGATATAGCCCGGGCGGCTATTGAGCATGCCAAAAATAACAACCGCGACATAGTTGTGATAGATACCGCAGGCAGACTCCACATTAATGAGGAATTAATGGATGAACTCAAAAATATTAAGAGTGCGGTTGAACCGGCGGAGATCCTTTTGGTGGTAGATGCGATGACCGGACAGGATGCGGTTAATGTGGCTGAAGCATTTAACGGTGATCTGGGATTAACCGGTGTAATCATGACCAAATTGGATGGTGACTCCAGAGGCGGCGCCGCCTTGTCAGTTAAGGCAGTTACCGGGTGTCCGATCAAATATGTCGGAATGGGCGAAAAACTGGATGCTCTGGAGATATTTTATCCTGACCGCATGTCTTCCCGTATACTGGGTATGGGTGATATTGTAACTTTAGTGGAAAAGGCCCAGGCCAATTTTGATGAGAAAAAGGCCCGGGAAATGGAGAAAAAGATAAGACATCAGGAATTCACCCTGGAGGATTTCAAGGAACAATTGCAGCAGGTTAGAAAAATGGGTCCCCTGGAAGATCTGCTGGGTATGATACCTGGAATGGACAAACAATTAAAGGGCATGCCGGGTGAAATAGACGAAAAGGAATTTGGCAAAATAGAAGCTATTATTAATTCCATGACTCCGGCGGAGAGAAAGAATACCGATCTCATTAACGGCAGCCGCAAAAAACGTATTGCCCGGGGCAGCGGTACCCGAGTGCAGGATGTAAACCGGCTGATAAAACAATTCGATGATTCCCGTAAACTCATGAAGCAATTTGCCGATGCAGGCCGTAAAGGGAAAAAAGGGATACCTTTTAAAATGCCTTTTTAGAGCTAAAAGGGTTTACTGATCATAAATTATCAAATTAAGGAGGTGAGTACGTGGCAACATCAATCAGATTAAAGAGAATGGGAGCCAAGAAAAATCCCTATTATAGAATCGTAGTGGCTGATTCCAGGTCCCCCAGAGAT
Source organism: Syntrophomonas sp. UBA5288 (assembly GCA_002408445.1). GTDB lineage: Bacteria > Bacillota > Syntrophomonadia > Syntrophomonadales > Syntrophomonadaceae > UBA4851. Next base: position 19,778 of record DHSK01000164.1, on the reverse strand, counting down.
GGTCGCTTCATTGAGGAAATAGGGCTTTATGATCCTTCTACTGATCCTGCCACCGTTAAAATCGACGAGGAAAAGGCCTTAAAATGGTTAAAGGATGGAGCCAAACCATCCGACACAGCCAAATCATTACTTAAGAAGCAGGGTATTTGGGCCAGTTTTGTCGTAAGCCGTGATTAGTGAACGGGCAGGGGGTGCAAAATCAATGAAAGAACTGGTAGAGTTGCTGGCCAAATCTTTAGTTGATAACCCTGATCAAGTTGAAGTCAGGGAGATTGACAGTGAAAGGTCAACCATCATTGAACTTCAAGTGGCACCTGACGACATGGGTAAAGTAATAGGAAAGCAAGGGAAAATAGCCCGGGCTATCCGCACACTTACCAAAGCCGCCGCCGCCAAAGAAGGCAAAAGAGTTGTAGTAGAAATCATGCGATAGGGCTAAATTTAGCCCTATCTATTTTTCAATAGAGTTTTTCGGGGGTGTGATTATGCCGGCTGAATTGATAAGTATCGGGAAAATAAGCGGCACCTATGGATATGACGGTGTGGTTAAAGTAATGCCGCTTACTGATTTTCCGGAAAGGTTTAACAACATCCGCAACATTAAAATCAACCGTCATGGGAATATAGAAGAATTCACGGTGGAAAAAGTTAAGCCCTATAATAATATTCTTCTGCTGAAATTTGACGGCATCAGCAGCAAGGAACAGGCCGGCGCATATCGGGGTGCACTGCTCATGGTAGAGGAAGACGATGTCTATCCTTTACCGGAAGGATATTACTATTATTTCCAACTTATCGGCATGCAGGTATATGATACGGAAAGGGGCTTGCTGGGACAATTAAAAGAAATAATTGCAACCGGCGCCAACGATGTCTATGTAGTCCGGGGTGAAAAATATGGCGAGATTCTTATTCCGGCCATAAAAGAGGTTATTTTGGATGTAGATACGGCGCAGAATAAAATGCAGGTAAAACTTCTGCCCGGGCTGATAGAAGAGTAACAATTCAACACGGAAGGACACAGATTCAGTATGATTAACACAGACTTTCAATATGATTAATATTTAGATGCAGGTCTTTGCATACCACAGGCCTGTGCTATTGCCATCTTCTTAATAAGAAGATCAGTGTTAATCATTTAAAAATCTGTGTCCTTCTGTGTTGAACTTCGCGGACTAGTGCAAGCTGGAGGAGTAAATGAAGATTGATATTCTGACCCTGTTCCCCGATATGTTTATATCGCCTTTTAATGAGAGCATTATTAAGCGGGCAAGGGAGCGGGAACTGGTCACTATTAATATTAACAATATAAGAGATTTTGCCCTGGACCGGCATATGCAGGTAGATGATTACCCTTATGGAGGGGGAGCCGGTATGGTAATGAAGCCCGACGTTTTAAGCCGGGCGATTGATGCTGTAAGCCAGGAAGACGGTCATGTTATTTATATGTCACCCCGGGGAAAATACCTGACTCAGTCTAAAGCAGCTGAACTGGCCCGGGTGCAAAACCTGGTAATACTGTGCGGCCATTATGAGGGAATTGACGAAAGAGTACTTAATCGGGTAGATGAAGAAATATCGATCGGTGATTATGTCTTGACCGGAGGTGAAATTCCGGCTATGGTACTGGTCGACGCGGTAGTTCGTCTTATTCCGGGAGTGTTGGGGGATGACGAATCCAGTGTGGATGAATCCTTCAGTGATGGCCTGCTGGAATACCCGCAATATACCCGGCCGGCTGAATTTGAAGAACAGACGGTACCGGAAGTGCTTTTATCCGGACACCATGAAAATATCAGGTTATGGCGCAAACGCCAGAGCCTGATGCGGACCCTTTTAACCCGGCCGGAACTCCTTTTGGCCCGGGATTTTTCCGATGAGGAAAAAGTATTATTGGAAGACATTATATTTAACAGGGAGAGTAGTCAAGGTGAGAAAAGCTAAACTATACGTTGCCCTCTTACATTATCCCATGTTAAACAAAAGAGAGCAGGTAGTGGCAACATCCATTACCAATCTGGATTTGCACGATATCAGCCGGGCAGCCAGAACCTATGAGGCGGAAGGATTCTTCGTAGTACACCCCGCACCGGGCCAGCAGGAACTTATACGTGAAATACAGACATTCTGGCAGGAAGGTTACGGTGGGCAGTATAACCCGGACCGTAAAGAGGCTTTTAGCCTTTTCCACCTGGCCGGTGATCTGGAAGAAGTCGAGCAAATAATTATGGACCAGACCGGACAAAAACCTGTCACTATAGCTACAGATGCCAAAAAATATCCTCAGACCGTATCCTACCGGCAGATGAAAGATATCATTTTTAATGAGGAAAAAGTGTTGTTATTGCTGTTTGGCACCGGCTCAGGCATGCTTGCGGAAACGGTAGAAAGTTGTGATTTCATTTTAGAACCAATCCGGGGCGCCGGTAATTATAACCATTTGTCGGTACGAAGTGCAGTTTCGATTATTCTGGACCGGCTGTTAGGTGAATACTGGTTTCAAAATTAGAGCATGGTATGATATAAGGGTATTTGTTCTTGAGATTAGTCTGGGCCTGTGCTATAATACCTTTGTTCTGTATTAAAGACGGTCCGCTGCATTCATTATAATGTATTGAACGTCTGGTGGAAGGAGGTTGCGAGTAATGGAAGACATAATCAAATCAATCGAAGAAGAGCAGTATAAGAAAGATTTACCCGTATTTGGCCCTGGTGATACCGTCAAGGTTCATGTTAAAGTCGTAGAAGGAACCCGGGAAAGAATACAGGTTTTTGAAGGAACTGTAATGAAAATCAGAGGCGAAGGCCTTTCGAAGACATTTACAGTCAGAAGAATATCATATGGAGTGGCGGTAGAGAGAACATTCCCTATTCATACTCCTAAAATTGCCAGAATTGAAGTTACACGAAAAGGTAAAGTCCGCCGGGCCAGACTATTTTATCTGCGCGGCAGAACCGGCAAAAAGGCCAGAGTTAAAGAGAAGGGCCGTTTCTAACATAACATTAGATTGCAAACGAGAGAATACCGGCAGGTATTCTCTTTTTTATAATTTTTCTGCCAGGCAGCACGAGTGAAATATTTGCATAGAGGATAGAGGTGTCAAGAATTGAGTATTAACTGGTATCCGGGACATATGGTCAAAGCCAAACGTGAAATTGAGGAAAACCTTAAACTGGTGGACATAGTGGTTATCCTCCTCGACGCGCGTGCTCCTTTTGCCTGTCGCAATCCTGAACTGGAACGTATGTTAAAACGCAAAAAAACCCTAATCGTACTCAATAAAATGGATCTGGCAGATCCCAATGCCACCGCTCGCTACCGGGAACGGCTCCAGGCTGAAGGAGTGACTGCCGAAGCCATGGATTCATTGAGTGGAAGAGGGTCCAAAGAAGTGCTGCAGGCGCTTAAAAATGCCTATAAACCGATAGGAGAAGAATTCCTGCGCCGGGGCAGGCGGATTAGAGCGGCCCGGGTCATGGTAGTAGGGGTTCCCAATATAGGCAAATCTACCTTCTTAAACTGCCTGGCCGGACGCAAGATAGCCAGGACAGGTGCCAAACCGGGTATTACCAGAGGCAAGCAATGGGTCCGGGTACGGGAGGATATTGAATTTTTAGATACGCCGGGACTTATGTGGCCGAAGATAGATATTCAGGAACAGGGTCTGAAACTGGCATTACTTGATATTGTGAGTGAAAACGCGTACAGTGAAGAAGAGGTAGCCTTGTATCTGCTTGATTTTTTGAGTAAAAACGCACCTCAGATTTTAAAGACTGCCTTGAAACTGGAGGAAACCCAGCAACCGGTCCTGGAATTACTGGATAACATAGCCCGCAAAAGAGGACATCTGTTAAAAGGCGGGAATCTCGACACCGCTAAAACCTGCAAATTGCTGCTGCTTGATTTCCGCAGGGGCAATCTGGGCAGAGTTAGCCTGGATTAAATCCGGGATTTTAAGATGATTCAACACTGAAGGACACAGAACAACTATGATTAACACAGATCTTTAAAAAAACCGTACCAGACAATAATCGGGAACACTCAGTCATAATGTAATTATATGCACATATTTTTATAGGCGGTGGTGTGCCTGTTCATGTCTGTGTTTGCAGGTTTAAGTATGATTTACACGGTTTTCATTCGTAAATAATAAAAATCTCTGTCCATCATAATTAAATCAGTGTCCTTCTGTGTTGAATTTATGAAAAATCGCGTTGGACATTTCGGGGGTGGGAATTTTGAAGCGGCGGCTTGTAATAGTGATCCTGGTTTTCATCCTGGGAGGGTTATTTATCTCCGTTCATCTATATAACCTTTCTGCAATGGGAAACCCGGTCGTGGTAGGATGTGCCCTGTCCAGCCTGCGCTTAGACAGCACCGATATAGTAAAAATCAATGAACAACCGGAAAAATACATAATGAAGACGGAGACGGGATATTCTCCATTTATTAAACTTATGAACCGGCGCGGATGGGCCTTGCAAGAACAGACCAATAAACAGCTGGTTTTTACCAGTGCGGACGGAGACTTAACGGCCAGGGTATCAATCAACGGCAAATACCGGTTGATTCTCCTGCCTAAAGACGCTCCCACCCGGGTCGAACCCCGTTTCCAGGAAATAACCCTTACCGCTGCCGGCGATATATTAATGCATAATACCCAGATATATTCAGGGTTGCAGACCGATGGCTCCTATCGCTATGATAGTTTTTTTGTTCCGGTAAAAAAACTTCTAGAGGAAGGCGATTATTGTTCTACTAATTTTGAAGCCGCCATGGCCGGACCTGAATCAGGATATACCGGATATCCTCTCTTTAACAGTCCTGATGCAATGGCTGATACCCTGAAAGAAGGCGGCTTTGACCTGGTGATTACCGCCAATAATCATTGCCTGGACCGTGGTTATGCAGGCGGGGTGCGTACCTTGGATATTTTGCACCGGGCAGGTCTTGATACCACCGGAACCTACTCTAATCTGAGCGATAGTAAAAAATATCTGGTCAAAAATATAAATGGCGTCAAAGTAGCTTACCTGGCTTATACCTATTCCACCAACGGTATTCCTGTACCAAAAGATCGTTCTTATTTTGTTAATATGTTGGATACCAAACGTATAGTCAAAGATATAAAAGCCGTTCGGCCCTATTCGGATTTCATAGTACTGGTAATGCACTGGGGAGTCGAATATAATCCGCAGGCTACCGACGAGCAAAAGGAAATGGCCCGGCAGTTTTTCAAAGCCGGAGCCGATATTATTCTGGGCAGCCATCCTCATGTCATAGAACCTATGGAAGTAATAAAGGTTAATGGGACCGATAAATTTGTTATTTATTCGATGGGTAATTTTATCGGCCATCAACGCGGGTTGGAGCGCAACAGCGGTGTAGTCCTGAAGTTTAAACTGGCCAAGGACATGGCCCAAGGGAAAACTTTGCTAAAAGAAGTATCTTATACCCCTACCTTCTCACATTCATACCGGGAAAATGGGCGGCTGCAGTTCAGAGTTGTTCCCGTCGAGGAGACCATTCAAAAAATCCAGGCCGGGCAGGACCCCTATCTGGATCAATCTTACATTCCTGTTCTTAAGGCGGTGCTTAAAAACACCCAAAATCAACTGGGTCCCAACGACCTGATTTTAAATTCCGATTAACCCTATGCCTCACCGCCGGCCTCCGTGAGCAAAACATTTTCTTGAAACCAGGCATAAGAGCCGTCCCATGCCTGGCCTTCTCTGCACCGGCCTGAAGGGCTACCGCCTTGCGTCCTTAATGTCGCAAGGGAACATCAGTTGTACCCGTAGGGCATAGACCGGCCTACGGTTTTATATTTTCCAATTAGCCGGCTACACCACCGGATACGATAAATGTCATCACTTCTGAACTGCTCACATCAAGCGGTTTAATCTGGTCCCGGGGGAATAAAAGCAGATTACCGGCAAAGTTGTAAGACTGGGGAACATATACCGCCGTGTAATCATCCAGCCCCAGATTCTCAAGCGATTCAGCTGTAACGAAGCCCAGCACACTGGCACCGCTTTCCGGCGCTAATCTAACCAGGACCGGTTTATTAAAGCTTTTTTTGTCCCCCACAAAGGCATTAATCAAATCTTTAATCGAAGAATACAGCATCTTGACCAGCGGTAAACGAGTAAACAAGCCGTCGACTATCAGCATCAGCCGGCGGGTAAGAAAATTGGATACCAGGAAGCCTATAACCGTAATACCTGCTATAGTTACTAAAAAGCCAACACCTGGAGTGGAAAATGCCAGGAGATGGTCAATCTTAAAAAATATCAGATAGAATATGTACAATGTAAGAACTACCGGCACCATGAAAAGCAAACCATTTACAAAATAAGACGTAAGCCTCTTCAAATCCCATCCATCCTTTCATAAATAATTAATATTATAGTGCCAGTTTGTTATGGTTTTGTCCACTTTTCGCCAGTATTGCAATAACCTTTGGGCAGGCCGTACTACATTTTTTATAACCCTTAAAAGGTCTGTAAGCGTTTTAACCGTAAATGCGTAATGCTTATAAGATGGGAAATGTGTTAAAAATGTATTCTCTATAAGCATAATTTTGGGCAGAAGCTGCAAACTTCGGCAGGAAATCGCCCGGTCGATGTCTAATACATATTTTTACGTGTGAATGTGATAAATTTATGGGAAATAAGTTGTAAAAAAGCTAATAATACCACCGATGTTTTATAGAAAGTGAGGTACGGAATGTTGCGAAAAAAAATATTTTTTGTACTCGTATTGGCTTTCCTGATGAGTTGCTGTACATATGGTCCTGTGGGGGCCGCTAATACCAGCCCGTTTCAGGATGTAAACGATAGTCATTGGGCAATGAGGCACATCGTAAAAATGAACCTGCGCGGAGTGGTGGCCGGCTATACCAACGGTACCTTCCAGCCGGATAAACAGGTAACCCAATTGGAAGCGGTATTGATGGCAGTACATAACATGACCACCCCGAGCCAGATTGCTCTGGTAAATGATAACCGTACATTACCGGTATCGGTTCCGGCCTGGGCTGAGCAAAGCTGTAAGAAGGAGTTGCTTTATGCGGTAGACCAGGGCTTGATTAAAACGGCTGAGAGTAATTTTTATGCCGGTGCTTATGCCAGCCGGGCCTGGATGGCGCAATTGATGGTACGTATGATTGGCAAAGATGCTGAAGCAACTGAACTGTCAGCCAATAAGACTACCTTTACGGATGATAGTTCCATTCCTATCTGGGCATTAGGCTATGTGAATGCTGCGGTCAAATACAATATTGTGGCAGGCTATCCCGATAACACCTTTAAACCCCTGCACAATGTAACCCGGGCCGAGGCGGTATCCTTGTTAAGCTCCAGTGAACAGCACCTGAATATTTCCGGCAATCTTATAATTGGCAGCATCACCGGAATCAATAATAGCCTCTATACTATTACCGCTGCTAATGGCAGCGTAACTACCCTGACGCTTAACAATCAAACCTGGGTCTTCGATCAGGACGGTAAACTCTCCAATTATACTATTCTCAAAAATGGCGATGCGGTTAAATGTATAACCAATGGTACCAATGTGAGCTATATAGAAGTGCAGACCGGAGCAGTATCTACCCTTCCGGTACTGAAAACAGTTAATGGGACTATTTCCTATGTAATTCCGGAAGAGAATGTTCTAGTGGTAAAACAGGATGATAATAGCATGTTAACTTATAAAACATCCGCCACCACAAACATCGTTACCGACCAGGGTGAAGCCCTGCTTCTGAGCAAACTTCAGTCCGGTTATGATGTGCAGATAAGCCTGGATGCGCAGAATCAGGTGGTTCGCATTACGGTCTTGAATGCCCAGGGGCAAATAAGGGACAGCGGTATAATTTATGATCTGGTCCCCGAGCAGAAACTAATTATCCTAAAGGATAGCCTGGGAAATTACAGCTCATTCCAATACAGCGATTATGTTCTGGTCAAGATTGAAGGAGTTCGTTTCCCTGTTATGGAAGATTTACGCCGTGGTGATGAAGTCAAAATCCGCACTAATAAAAATATAGTTGAGGAAATTGAGTTGCTTAATGCCCAGCAGGATATGAATGTATCCGGCAAAATCGTTTTACTGTCGGAAACCAAGAACCTGATCACCCTTGAAAAGGATAACAATATAAGCACCTATTACCTGGCCTCCAATCCCACCATAAGCATTTCCGGCTTGACCAATGCCCGGTTCTCTGATTTGAGTGTGGATGATGAAGTCGAATGTGAGGTAACTTCCGGCAAGATAAGCAGTATCAAGGTGAAAAACCGCTCCCTTGATGATAAGCTCTACGGAACCGTCGTAGCGGTGGATACTAAAGAGAAGATCGTGGTTCTGCGTACCGATGACAAAGAGGTCAAGACCCTGGAAGTCAGTTCGGTCGCCCAGTTCTGTATTAACGGCAGTGATCGCGCTTCCTTGTCCGACCTGGAGCGGGATATGGAAATCGAAGTTGAACTGCTGAACGGCAAGATCATTTATGCCGAAAGCGGAATCGGCTTGGGAGGAACCCTCGTATCCATCAACGAAGACCGCAACCTGATTGCGGTGGAGCGCAGCGGTGGTCAGAGCCAAACTTATTTTGTATCCGAAAAAGTCAAAATAAATATGGAAGATACGCGTTATCCGGATTTATCGGACTTGCGCCGCAATGATTATGTAGAACTTAAAGTGGAAAATGACGTGGTAACCCAGATAGATGTCCGGCGCAGTTATGTATGCGAAGTTACTGACGTATCGAAATCCTCCGAACGCCTGGAAGTTGAGAATGCCGATGGAGATGACAAATATTTGTATTTGGACAGCCGGGTCGAATTGGTTGTTCCCGGTGTCAGCTACCCGCGTATCAATGATATCAGTGAGGGAGATTTTGTAAAGGTTACCTATCTGGGTACAGAACTGGAACGCATCGAAGTAATTGAATCAACCGGAGCAATTGTCACCAATGTCAATACTTCAAGTCGTAAAGTTACGGTAAGGCATTTTGATGGAACGGTTAAAACCTATAGCTTTGACAGTAATTGCACGGTGATTAAGGGAGGATCAAGAAGCAGCCGTATCGGTGATCTGGCTGTGGATGATCGTGTCATTATAGCCGGTGAGGACGGGGCGTCTTTAAGCTTTACCTTATTATCCAAGATTACCGGTACTTATCAGAGCAAAGACAGCAGCAACTCTGTCGTCTATATTAACCGGAGTTCTACCGTGAAATACGTGTCCTGGGAACTGAGCGACAATTGCTATATTCATAGGGGTACCCAGACCTTGACTCTCAATACTCTGCAGTTCAATAATTACCTGACCTTGTATACCCTTGGAGAAAAAGTATACGAAATTGAAGTTAATTAAGCTGTTACAACAGTTTTAAACTAAAGAAAGAGACGGCTTGCTATTAAGACATCGATCATGTCTGGATATAAGCCGTCTTTATTTCTTAACCGGAGAAAATGAAAAACTCGATATTTGCAATAAACCAGTATAAAATAAACGGAAGAAGATTTTAGGTCCCTTAGAGGGTGTTGAATGATAATTGAAAGGGGTAAATTCTCAATGGTTCAGTTTCCTGGCTTGTTTTCGCCTGGCCGCATCGGTGGGCTGAGACTCAAAAACCGCATCATAATGTCACCTATGGCAGTTAATTATGCCGGAATTGATGGAACGGTAAGTGATGCTACGGTGGATTATTATGAAGCGCGTGCCCGCGGAGGGGTGGGAGCAATAATCGTGGAAGCGGCAGTTGTAGACAGCCCGATCGGAAACGAAGGTTTTGGACAAATAAAAATAGATCATCCCAGGTACATATTGGGGCTGGCCCGCCTGGCGGAAACTATAAAAACCTATAATTGTGCCGCATTTATTCAGCTGTATCATGCCGGACGGGAGACCTCGCGTTTGCTTACGGAAGGGATACAACCGGTGGCGCCTTCACCGATACCCTGCAAAATAACCCGGGAAATGCCCCGCGAATTAAGGTCAGATGAAATTCCAACTATTGTACAGAAATTTGTTATGGCAGCAACCTATGCAGACATGGCTGGTTTTGACGGAGTAGAATTGCATGCGGCCCATGGCTATCTATTAAATGAATTCCTTTCTCCCCAGACCAACCATCGTCATGACCAGTACGGAGGTACGCTGGAAAACCGTATGCGCATCCTCCTGGAAATCGTAGAGGGCATAAAAGCTGCTGCCCCGGGACTATGCCTGTCAGTAAGATTAAACATCGATGATTTAACTGAAGATGGCTTAAAGCCGCCCGAAGCGGTCAAAATAGCCCAGATCCTGGCTCTGGCCGGAGTGGATGTTATCAATTGTTCATGCGGGATATACGAATCAGGATTAAGCAGCATCGAACCTTCCTCCTATGCGGAAGGCTGGCGGGTTTATATGGCCGAAGAAGTCAAGAAAAATGTGAATATCCCGGTCATCACCGGGGGAATGGTACGCAGTCCGGCCATGGCGGATAACATAATCACCGAAGGTAAGGCCGACTTCGTTTTTCTGGCCCGCAGTCTGCTGGCAGACAGCGAATGGCCAGAAAAAGCCAGAAGCGGAAGGGTGGACGAAATTCGCCCCTGCATTACCTGTAACAATTGTATTGAGAATAATTTTAAGGGACGTGCGGTTCGCTGTACCGTAAATCCTCACACCGGCCGGGAGAGAAAATTTGATTTTATGATAAAGCCGTCTAAACCGGCTGGTAAAGCTGTAGTAATCGGAGGCGGACCCGGTGGCATGCAAGCTGCCGCAGTGTTGCAGCGGCAGGGATTTGACATTACCCTGTTCGAAAAAGAGAATCGATTGGGAGGTTTACTGGAGTTGGCGGGAGTGCCTCCCTATAAGCAGAAAATTCTGATGTTAAAAGACTATATGATAAAAAGATTGCAGAGTTCGGGGATCGACCTGCAGACTAACCATGAATTTACCCTGGAGGATATAGCCCTCTTAAAGCCCGATATCGTAGTGGTTGCGACCGGCTCCCAACCGTACTGGCCGCAAATACCGGGTTATCGTCCGGATTTTTGTACCGGGGTAACCGAAGTACTGGCCGAGGCTGAACCTATACGCAAGAAACAGGTGGTTATAATCGGTGGTGGCATCAATGGCTGCGAAACGGCTGATTATCTGCAGACCTGGGGTAACCGGGTGACTATTATTGAACAGGCGCAATATCTGGCGGCCAGAATGGAGAAAAAGAACCGGCGGGCCTTGATGAACCGTCTGGAAGATGGCGGAGCTATTAAAAAGACCGGCAGCAAAGTAATTGAAATAGCAGATGCAGGGGTAATCATACAGGGAAGTGACAACCTAATCGAGACCCTAGAAGCAGATAAGGTGATTATGGCAACCGGATTTGTACCGGTCAACCACCTTTATGAACAGCTGCAAGATAAGGCGGAGCGCGTTTTCCTCATAGGTGATGCTTTAAAAGTAAGAGGCATAAAGGATGCCGTTCTGGAAGGAGAAAACATAGGTTATGCAGTTTTCAAAGCCAGAAATAATTGGTAGAGTATGAAGAAAAACCGGGAGCAATATCTGGCAGAGGAAAAAGTTCGCCTGACTGCTATGAGTTTATATGAAAGCCAGGCCTTCAGTGAAGGTTGCCGCTTTATTGCCGGTCTGGACGAAGCCGGCCGGGGCCCTCTGGCCGGACCGGTGGCTGCGGCGGCGGTAATTCTGCCTCCGGGTTTTTTCCTGCCCGGAGTCAATGATTCCAAGAAAATTACCGGCCCGGTACGAGCTGAATTATCTGTTGCCATAAAGCAACAGGCGCTGGCATGGGCAGTAGGTTTTGTTTTTCCGCCTTATATAGATGAAATTAACATCCTTAATGCCACCCGCAGGGCCATGTCCGCTGCTGTTCGCGAATTGCAGGTCAAGCCTGACTTATTACTCATTGATGCACTCAAAATTAACGATATAGCTATAAGACAGCAATCAATAATAAAAGGTGACAGCTTAAGCATTTCCATTGCCTGTGCTTCTATTCTTGCCAAGGTTGAACGGGATGCAGCCATGCAGGTATATGATCGCCTTTATCCGGGCTATGGTTTTGCCCGTCATAAGGGCTATGCTACCAGAGAACATCTGGAAGCTCTGACCCGCCTGGGGCCGTCTCCGATTCACCGGCGCAGTTTCGAACCGGTAAAATCAATGGTGGGTGAAAATAAAATTGGATTACAACCAGGTCTCTTTTAATAAAACCATGCTTAATATTGCCACGCCCCAGGGCGAGGGTATAAATTTCAACAAGGGCGAAATCCTTAAGGGAATGGTACAGGAAGTTAAGGATGACGGCCTGGTTATGTTGTTTATCAAAGGCAGGTTGATAGAAGCTGCCAGCGAAATCATGGTCAAATCAGGGCAGCAGCTTTACCTGATGGTGGATGAATATCGGGATGGCCGAACCTACTTGAAGGTTGTCACACCCCAGATGATGGGTGAGATTGAAAATGCCAATCTTTCCGCCAGCTTAAGAGACCAGGGAATGGCCAGCAGCCAGGAAAATGTACAGATGGCGAGAAAACTGCTGGATTATAATCTGCCGGTGACTACCTCCAATCTTAATACTTTATCGCGAGAGGTAAATATGTTGGGCGGCTATAATCCCCGCAATCTGGAAATCGCGGCCTTTGCCCTGTCCAGGAATATAGCTCTAAGCCCGGCGGCTCTTTCCGCTCTGGCCAATTTTGTATCGAGTGGAAGCGCGAACGCAGCCAGGTTATGCAATGATATAATCCAAATACTAAACCTGCTAAATGCTGATGATGCAACTCCTCAAGCCGGTACATCGGTATCAGCCTCGAACCCGGGGCGGTCTGCAATGGCCGGAACTTTCATATCCACTTTGGGTAAGGCAGCGGGACTCAATACTAATAACCTGCCGCAGCCTGAATCAACCGGTTTCCCTGCCGCAGAAACGCCTGCCAACCCAGGTTCAGCTGCACAGAATCAGATCGCGGAACCCCAGATCAGCAGACCCGGTATGAGTGCGTCAACAGCGGCAGCAAACGCTGCCCCGACTATGGTTAATGCCGATTCCAAACCCGTAATAAATACCATTAATCAGCAAATTCAAGGCCAGAGCAATGAGGCTGCTGTAATTTCACCCGAAAGCAAGACTACAGCCCCTTCTACTCTTCCTGCAGATGGGTCAACCATGGGAGCGGACCGTAATTTCAGAGAGGTCCTTAATCTGGTGCAGAGGTTAGTTGAGGCCCTGGTCTTAAAAGCAGCCGATTCGTCCGGGAGTAATTCATCTAAATTAGCTGCCATCATAAAATCTGAACCTGATATGGTAAAAAATCTGCAGGTGCTGGGAGAGGTTCTAAAGGATATCAAGCCGGATGTAAATAGTCCGGCTTTGAAGGAACTAACTTCCGAACTGATATCCCGCCTGGAGGGTATGGAAAAGGAAATTACCGGGCAGAGGCTTTTGAATATCACTGCACGTATTCCGGGAGAAAACGTCATTAATGGCTATTATTTCGCCATTCCGGTCCAGATAAAAGATGAACTGCATTTATGCCAGTTGAAAATCCACCGGGATGCTAAAAAGTCACTCCACATGCAGGATAGTATACGGTTTATTGTGTCACTTGACACCAAGAATCTGGGAATGGTGCTTTTTTATGTTGACTGGAAACGGACAGGAGAACTGGATTTACAAGGTGTAGTTGAAAATAATGATACCCTTGCATACCTGAATATGAATAGAGAGACGCTAATAAGTAAATTACAGGCCCTGGGTTACAGGGTTAATTTTGCAGGGCTTAAACTGGCCCGGCCGGATGAAGTGGAAAGCCTGCGTCCCCAGCTGGGCCAAAAACCTGAAACCCCGTTCAGACCATTTAGTATAGATGTTATTGTATAGAACCAGGCATGAGGACGATTCTTGTCTATGGAGGCCGGCGGTGAGGCATAGCCCGTTTGCTCCATGCTCCGGCAATGGAAACACCAGCGGCTCATTTCGCGGCTGATGGGGCACCGCGTATATTCAACATCCGTGTTGAACTACGCGCTCGCGGCATCCGTGCCGCTCGACCCCATCATCCGCTCAATTTGCCGGGTGTTTCTCACCGCCTGCGCAAGTCGCGCCCGGGCTATACCTCACCGCCTGGCTGGAGTTCCATAGCAGAGGTTTTTAGTGATTAGAGGGGGATGGTTATGGGAGAGAATATTAATAAGAACGCAGTGGCCTTGCGTTATGACCCGGTAAAAGATGATGTTCCGCTGGTGGTGGCCAAGGGCAGGGGGTATCTGGCTGAGCGTATACAGCAGGTGGCACAGGAGAATGGCGTGCCGGTTAAAGAAGATAAACAATTGGCCGAATACCTGATGTCATTAGATCTTTATGATGAAATTCCCCCCGAACTTTATGCGGTAGTCGCTGAAATACTGGCTTTTATCTACAGCATGGATCAGAAGTATGAATAAATTTCAGAAAACGGTTTTAGGCCGAAAAGGCGAGGAAATGGCGGTCGCCTATCTCATGGACCGGGGGTACCGGATACTTAAGCGCAACTATTATACCCGTTACGGTGAGCTGGATATTATTTGTATGCATAAAAACATCCTGGTCTTTGTAGAGGTGCGGACCAAGACCAATCTTAACTATGGCTTGCCGGAGGAGTCGATTACAAAGAGCAAGATCAAGCATTTGCGTAAAGCTGCGCTGGTATATCTGGGCAATGGCCGGATTTCCTATGAGGAAATCCGCTTTGATGTTATCGCTATTTTAATTACGGGAGATAATACCCGCATAAGTCACATACCCAATGCTTTTTAATAAATCAGGAATAGGAGATAAGATTATGAAAAATCCGCGAATTGGTGCTCATTTACCGATAGGCAAGGGACTGCAGTTTACCGCGGGCGAAGCAGTTTCTATGGGACTGGAAGCGGTGCAGATGTTTATTCGCAATCCCCGCGGACGGGGAGCGCGGCAATATAGTGAACAAGAACTGAGTGCGTTCAAACAGATATTGCAGGAAAATGATATTGGGCCGGTAGTGGTCCATATCCCGTATATATGTAACCCCGCTGCGGCCAGGGATGATCTCTATGAATATGCCTATGAAGTGGTGGCCGAGGATTTGAAAAGATGCCGTCTTATAAACGCCGGCTTTTTGGTACTGCATCCGGGTTCTTATACCACATCCTCATTGGAACAGGGTATCGAACGCATCGCTGCTCTGCTGAACCGGGTATTGAAGCAGCATGAGGGTGAGACCTGTTTATTGTTGGAAACGATGGCCGGGCAGGGTACTGAGATTGGAAAAACCTTTGAAGAGCTAAATCTGATCTTGCAGCAGGTAAATAATAAAGATAAGATAGGAATATGTTTTGATACCTGTCACACCTATGCTGCCGGGTACAATTGCACCACGGATGAAGGCTTAAATGAGGTCCTGACCAAAATGGATAAAACATTTGGCCGTGACCTGGTTAAAATAGTTCATGCCAACGACAGCAGCAAAGAACTGGGTTCTCACCGTGACCGCCATGCTCATATAGGGCAGGGCTTCATCAATTTATCGGGTTTTGAAATCCTCATGCATAATAATTTCTTCCGTGATTTGCCTTTTATTTTAGAGACACCGCTCGAAGCTATGCCGGAGGATATTGAAGCCTTAAAAAACATTCGCGAGCAATCATAAAGGAGGATTTTATGTTAATCTACGGCAAAGAAATTAGAGAACAATTAAAGCGGAAAATTACGAGTATTTCCCAAAGTATGCCGCTGGTGATGGCCATTATAAAAGTGGGGGATGATATGTCGTCTGCTTCCTATGTAAAGGGTATTCAGCGTTTTGCAGCGGAAGCGGGAATAAATACGGAACTGGTAACCCTGGCAGGTGATTCCTCAGAACAGCAAATAATAGATACTATCCGGCAGCTTAACCGGGATGATCGTATAACAGGTATAATGGTGCAGACTCCTTTGCCTAAAGGGTGTAATGTCAGCCGGGTGATTAACAGTATGGATCCTGATAAAGATGTGGAAGGTATACACAATTACAATTTGGGCCGGCTTATCAGCGGCGAAAAAGGGGTAAGACCTTGTACCCCGGCTGCGGTTATAAGGATACTGAAGGCTCATAATGTACCGCTGGAAGGCAGCAAAGTCACTATAGTGGGCAGAAGCATGGTGGTGGGAAGCCCGCTGTCGGTAATGATGACAGCGGAAAACGCTACGGTAACCTTGTGCCATTCCCGTACCCGTAATCTGGCCGGTGAAACTTTGAGGGCAGATATCGTAGTCGCGGCAGTGGGCAAGGCCGAATTCATAAAACCTGACATGGTAAATGAAAACTCGGTGCTTATTGATGTTGGGACTAACTTTACTGAAGATGGGAAAATGGTAGGGGATGTGAGTGCAGCAGCCCGCGAGAAAGTGCGCATGGCCAGTGCCGTTCCCGGCGGTGTTGGAGTGATAACGGTGGCCGAGCTGTTTATGAATCTGACCTGGCTGGGGA
>DHSK01000164.1:0-3102 GCA_002408445.1 Syntrophomonas sp. UBA5288 | reverse complement strand
CCGGACTCCAACGATAACTCTTCAGGAAGATGCAGAAAAAATCGCCGCGAATTAATTCGCGGCCATAAGCAGAACATTAATCTGCTTATGGGATGGGTTATTTGGTTTTGAAAATCAGGTTAGGTGTACGCGGTTCAATAATAGTTGACAAATCTTCACCCGGGATACCGATGATACCCAGGAGAGAGCCGGAGTGAACTACAACGTTTTCATTAATAATGATTCTTAACAGGGTCCCTTCTTTGGGGGCCTTATATTTTATTTCCTCATTCGGACCAGAGAGCTCTGCTAAAACTTCTCCTTCATTAACATGATCCCCTTCGGATTTTATCCATTTGTTAACCTTACCGATATTTTTATTACCAACTATGGGCATTACCAACGGGGTAGCCATATTTTACCTCCTGTTTCAACCATAATTCGACACTAAATATAAAATAGCGACAAAATATCGTTATCATAATATTAAGGCGTAATTATGGGGGCGTCAATATTAATGTTGTTCTATTCTTATACCTGCTTAAGCTATCGGACCGGGCTATTCATTGGAAAGAGGAAAAGACAAACTGTTATCAATAAGCCTGACCAGGCCGATATCGTAGAAAAAGCCAGCCTTTAAGCCCCCCTAACGGATTGGGGCCGCACGGCTGGCTGCGTTTATGGCAGGGGTGGTTAATTTATTTTTTCAAATAGAAATCAAAGGTTTGACTCTGCCCATGCCAGGCCGTATCTATTATGGTAAAGAATTCATTATATATGCATACCCGGCTGTCAATCAGATCATAAGTACGGTTACCGTAACTGAAATGCCCCGGGTCATTAATATTGATGGTATCGAAAGTACGATAAGCCCCATTCACATAGATAGTAACATTACGATTGATTCCATCCTGATAAACGGCATTGTTAAGGTAAAACATATAATTAAGAGGCTGATAAGCTCCGGTATAGTCTTTGGATTCCGTAGCCGAAATTTTAACTATATCGTAGGTGGTATCGTAATCTATGCGATCTATATCATAAATTTTGTTGTTGAAACGACATTTTATGGAGGAATCCACTTCGTACTGTTTGCCGCCGATGCGGATTAGATCGCGATCGACTACCATAACCTGGTCCAAACTATAGGAAATGTTGTTGCGGATTATTTGTATTTCTGAAGCATCATGGTATTCATCTTCAAACAATACCCGGTTGATATTTGAAGCCGGTTCAGCATAAATTATAAATTTACCCTGGTAACTGGTAATGGAATTGATGCGATAATAAGAACCGTCTATTATCATAGTAACCTCGGAGCAAGGATAATTACTGCCATTGGCAGTAAAATTACCGGAACCGTCGATGGTCACCTGAGAAAGGCTGTACATGGAATGGTTAACAAGAAAATCAATATCTTTTACGTCATCCATATCAATGCTCTTGCTGCCAGCCAATATGGCGGTTATGTTTGATACCGCAAGCCCATTTGAAATAACGGCATCAGTTTCGGCCAGTTCCAGACGGGTGGTAGTGGAACTGAATATTATTTTTTTAATGTCATAATATTTTTCTCCCAGAGCTATGGTAATCTTTGAACGGCTGAGGTCATAACTTTTACCGTCGATTATTACCGTGTATTGGTCCCGCAGGATGGCATCGCCCAGATAATTCTCGCCATTGGTGCTGTTAATATAAAGTTTGACGAAACTGGCATCGTATTTATGATCTCCCAGTGTAACGTTGTTAAGTCTTGAAGCTGAAGCGGAGATCAGCAATTGATTACCGCTGACACTCAGTTTAGCAACCGTGTAGATGGTGTTATGTATGACTAATTCAGGATTGCCAATTTGGCTGTCCAAAGGGAAGCTGTAGGTGCTGTTGAAAATGATCCGGCCGCCGGAGGAGGATATGGATGTAATCTTAATGTCGTTATAACCTGATTTAAAATAAAATGGAGTAGTTGCCAGGTCATAACTGTTGCCTCCCACTACCAGCAACCATTCCGCTGCAGAAGGTGTGGGATCGGACACCGGGCTGCTTATCCCCAGGAATGTTTGCAAAACTGTTGCTGCCTGCCCCCGGGTGATATTATTAAATGGTTTAAACTCACCGTCGGGAAAACCGGACATGAGTTTCTGGGCATAGGCGGTTCGGATATAGTCACGGTAGTCACTCTGCTCAACCGCAGTCTCATCCTCAAATTTTATGTTGGCAGTTGTGGTGCCGGTCCCTTTTGCCCTGACCAGCATGGCTGCAACTTCGCTGCGTTTTATCGCATCATCCGGTTGAAGTCCATTAGGATACTCCGAGGGTATCAGGATTCCTCGTTTGACTGCCTCATTGATTTGCGTTTTAGCCCAGTGATCCTTAGTATCGTTAAAGTTGGAAGGCAAAGTTATGGTATATTGCTGCTCTGTTCCCAGACTGGCAATAAGTGCGGTTGTAAACTCAGCCCTGGTCATGGTATTGTCAGGGCGGTAAGTGCCGTCCGGATATCCGTTCAGGTATCCCAGAGCAGCAATGCTGGTAATCGAATCCCGTGCCCAGTGGCGGCTGATGTCTGAGAATGCCGCGGCAGCGGCAGCGGCTGGATAAGCCGCACCAGCCAAAAATACACTTAATAAAATGGTTACTGCCAACCGTAATCCTCTCTGCAAGTTTATTACCCCCTTAGTATTTAAGTGTTTAAATATACGCTCTATACTTCATTTTACCAGAAGACAGGCTTAAAATCGCGATAATTTGGTCCATTTATTCCAAATATATACTTTTTAATTTTTACGCCGCAATGTTATAATCGGAAACATAAAATATAAACAGCGCATCGGGGAGCTGAAAATCGGCTGAGAAAGGCACAGGACCTGACCCGCTAACCTGATCTGGGTAATGCCGGCGGAGGGATTGCTGCGTAAGGAAACCAGGCTTTTTATCCCCAGGGGTAAAAGGCTTTATTGTTTAAGGAGGGTGATTCATACGGCTGAAGCCAATTTAAGCCTGCAGGTCTTGCCGGCAGTAGCGGAGGGTGAAATTTATGATATAGTTGACCAGGTAATTGCCATGGTGGCTGATTCCGGTCTTAAGTATATCGTAGGTCCCCTGGAAACATCTATTGAAGGTGAT
>DHSK01000071.1:3684-5518 GCA_002408445.1 Syntrophomonas sp. UBA5288 | reverse complement strand
CGCATTACTATAAATGGTAAAGAAGTCGTGACCACCCCGCAGTCAAGTTATCCGCGGGCCAAGATTATTGCCGAGACTTTGAAACAATGGATTGCCCGGGGCCAATTCGAAATTACCAGGCCGGTTGCCAGTCTGCCTTCAGCTGATGCCGACATAGTGTTCAAATCGATACCGGAACGCAGTCCCAACGGGCTGGCTGAGAACAGCAGAAATAGGAGGAATTAGTAATATGAAGAATAAGATAGTTTGCTATTTTTCCGCTTCACAGTCAGAACAGCCGATCATCTATCAATTGATAAAAGATTATGATTTAATCATTAACATTATCAAAGCCGATATAAATCCTCAAAAAGAAGGATATCTGGTAATCGAAGTAGAAGGTGATAAAGCGAAGTACGATAAAGGGGTAGCATATTTCAAGAGCCTGGGAGTAATAGTAGAGCCTTTGAGTGAAACTATTATTTGGAATGAGACGGTATGTATCCAGTGCGGTGCCTGTGCGTCATTCTGTCCTACCGAAGCTTTAGCCATGGACCGCGGTACTATGCTCGTTTCATTTGATAATTCCCGCTGTATAGTCTGCGGCATGTGCCTGGAATGCTGCCCGACCCGTGCTATTCAACTCCATTTTGAAGTGAAGGAGGCCGTCTAACGGAGGTCATGGTTAATGCAGGTGACAAGTATGTAACTCGCACTTACCGTTCCCGCCATGATGCAAAAGATTTGCACTATTTTAATATTATTATTAAAGAGACTGATCTGGCTATCGGTGTAGATAAAGACAGCTACACCGATAGCCTTCTATCTTTAGGTGAGCGGGAAGTGATAAATTTACGGGGGGATCTGGAGACTTATATAGCTCTGCAGCCGGAATTCCGCACCTCTTTTTTCCCGCTTAAACTCCTCTCCGGTGCCCCGGCCATAGCCGGGATCATGGCTGAAGCAGCGGCAATGGCAGGAGTAGGTCCGATGGCAGCGGTTGCCGGAGCCATTGCCCAGGCGGTGGGGGAAAAGCTTGCTGGTCAGGTGCAAGAGATAATAGTTGAAAATGGTGGTGACATATATATTAATTCCTCGCATCCCCGCATCATTTCCGTTTTCGCCGGTGAATCCGAATTTTCCAATAAAGTTGGTATTCGGGTGGCGGAAAATGAGGGACCAATCGGTATTTGCACTTCGTCAGGGACCGTAGGACCGAGCATAAGCCTGGGGAAAGCTGACGCGGTGGTAATAAAGGCGGACAGCACTGCTCTGGCTGATGCTCTTGCTTCCAGGGCAGCCAATCAGATCCAAACTGAAAAAGATTTGATGAAAGCAATCAATTCAGTTCAAAATATAAAGGGCATCAGGGGAATTCTGGCGATCAAGGGAGACCAGATGGCGGCCTGGGGTGATATCGAACTGGTGCCGGTGGAGGTTAAAAGATGAAGGTAGCAAATAACATTTTGGAACTAATCGGAGAAACTCCCCTGTTAAAGCTTAATCGCATTACAGGTAAAGAAGATGCGGAAGTCTATGTAAAACTGGAAAGCTTCAATCCGGGCGGCAGTATTAAAGACCGGCCTGGTTTGTATATGATTGAAAAAGCAGAACAAACGGGGAAAATAGGACCCGGTTCCATGATACTGGAAGCCACCAGTGGCAATACCGGGATTGGGCTGGCCATGGCTGCGGCAATCAAGGGTTATCCAATCGTCATTGTCATGCCCGAAAATATGAGTGAAGAAAGAAAAAAATTACTGCGTTTTTATGGAGCCCAATTGGTTTTGACTCCGGCTGACAAGGGCATGGCAGGAGCAGTCGAAACTGCTGTCCAAATGGTGGAATCCGATGC
>DHSK01000071.1:2747-3323 GCA_002408445.1 Syntrophomonas sp. UBA5288 | reverse complement strand
GGAAAATCAGCAGGATCCCATAAAATTCAAGGAATTGGTGCAGGATTTATTCCGCCGGTGTTGAATATAAATTTAATTGACAGAATTATGGATATTGAAGATAATGCAGCACTTGATACCTGTCGGGAACTGGCGCGTAAAGAAGCATTGCTGGTGGGAATTTCCTCTGGCGCTGCTATATTTGCCGCGCTTCAGCTGGCCCAGGAATTAGGTAGAGATAAACGTATCCTGACTATTGCAGCTGATGGCGCGGAGAAATATGTTTCTACTGAATTGTTTGATTGAAGGAGGATTATGGACCATGAATGCTGAGGCTGTGGTTGATCATCTAGTTGATTGGCTGCGAAAGCAGGTTGCAGATGCAGGTGCTTCCGGGGTGGTATTAGGGGTCAGTGGTGGTGTTGATTCAGCTGTAGCAGCTGTAATTGCCAAGAAGGCTTTTCCCGATAACTGTATGGCTTTGATGCTGCCCTGTGAGAGTAATTTTATGGATTTGATTCATGGCCAGGAGCTGGCCGAATCTTTTGATATTGCTTATAGCGTAATTGAATTGGACAATGCGTTTAATCTGCTCTT
>DHSK01000071.1:0-2331 GCA_002408445.1 Syntrophomonas sp. UBA5288 | reverse complement strand
CAGACCGATGAAGAGGAAATGGGTATTACTTATGATCAATTGGAACAGTATATAACTAACGATTCCGGCGATCCGGCAGTGGTTGAGAGAATTAAGCGCATGGAACAAAAGAGCGAGCATAAGAGAAAACCGGTGCCGATTGCTTTAGTACCTGACATAGTTAGAAAATAAAACCGTAGGCCGGTAAAAAGCAATAACCCGTAAAAACCCAGCCCTGAGACTTGCGATGGGGACATTCCCCGTTAGGGGTGTGTTCCCGTACCTAAAATCGTCGGGCTGTAGGGCAGGCTACGGATATGATGAAGGCCCCATGCTATAAATAAGGAGGAAATGGGTTTGAACTCCAGACAGCGTAGTGTTTTAATACGTATGCTGATTGCCACCGGTGTATTTATTTATGTCGGGTACCTGGCCTGGCAGCAACTTCCTACCTTTGACTTTCGTGTAATCGCGGTATTTTTCATAATTTATTTATTATGGACGGTAATAACTGAAGTCTGGATATACCAGGATCCTGGCCAGTATGTGATTGAAGATGATGATCGCAAATCATACCTTTATCTCCAGCTTTCATATATTATAGGCTTATTTTTTGCTGCTATTGATTTTGTCGAATGGCATATGACCAGAATATTGAGTTTGGAACCTCTGATCATATATGCGGGCCTGGTATTATTCCTGTTATCCTGCTGGATCAGATGGTGGGGATTTAAATCGATTGGAAAATACTTTAACCCGCGGGTTGCTATTTATGAAGAACACCCCCTGATTACCACCGGCGCCTATGAGAAGATAAGGCATCCTTTATATTTAGGCACACTCTTGTCTTTTATTGCTATACCGCTGGTTTTTAATTCCTGGGGAGCTTTGCTGATAATGTGCTGCTTGACTATTCCGGCTCTAATATACAGAATATACGTTGAGGAAAGTTTCATGATTAAACATTTCGGGGATGATTATATCAGATATATGGAAAAAACCAAAAGGATGATTCCGGGTATCTGGTAGGTAGTCCTGATAAAGGGAGGAAAAAACGATGTCTGGACACTCCAAGTGGGCAAATATCAAACATCAGAAAGCCCGTTCGGATGAAAAAAAAGGAAAAGAATTTACCAAAATTGCCAAAGAGCTTATTATTGCTGCCCGTCAGGGTGGTGGCGATCCTGAAGGCAACTCAAAACTGAAAATGATGATTCAGAAGGCCAAAGCTATTAATATGCCCAATGATAATATCGCCCGTGCTATTAAAAAAGGTGCCGGCGAACTCGAAGGTGATGCTTTTGAAGAGCTCATCTATGAAGGATACGGGCCCAATGGTGTGGCGGTTATGCTGGATATAGCTACTGACAATCGCAACCGTACCGCATCAGAAGTTCGTCATCTCTTTTCCAAGCATAACGGAAATCTGGGTGAATCGGGCTGTGTGGCCTGGATGTTCAAACGCTGCGGATTGATTACGGTAAACCGGGAGAATATTGACACAGACCCGGATGAATTCATGTTAAAGGTGCTTGAATTCGGAGCCGAAGACGTTCGTGATGATGATGACGTAATCGAAGTTATCACTGCTCCGGATGATTTTATGGCAGTTAAAGAAGCCATGGAACAGGATGGGATAAGCATAGAAGATGCCGACATCGTTATGCTGCCGCAAAACATGGTTGATATTAATGATGAAGAACAGGCCCGTAAAATAATGAAACTTATCGATGTGCTGGAAGACCACGACGATGTGCAAAATGTTTACATGAACGGCAACATCCCGGATGAAATAATGGAAAAACTGTAATAAAAAATGGGGCTTAGCCCCATTTTTTTGTTTTCTCAAGGTCTCCCTACGGAGACAGGTTTATCAATATTCCTTCCGTTTTTACCTCATCTTTTTTCTCTGCCTCACCCCATAAGTTTCGTTAATCTATTACCATGAGAGTTTTACATAATTAACTTTTCATACCAATAATCAGTTATTTTGTAAATGTCATCCTGAGGCAAAGCCGAAGGATCTTAAGATTCTTCGCTAACGCTCAGAATGACATGTTGAATTTTTGAATTATGCAAAATCCTCACCATAAGACTAACAACAATTGCGGGGTAGGGTGTTAAAAGTCAATAATGAATAAAAATAATCATTTTCCTATAAATTGCATACAAATAAGAAAAAATGGTAATAATCTAACTGATATTTATACCCGGTGAGGTGATTACTTTGAATAAGCGATGGATCTGGATGGTGTTGGCTATAGCCGGTCTGGCGATGGGGGGGTATTATGCGCTTGATAGGACCGATTCCCACAGAATTTCCCGCAAACCGGTGGCATATTCGGTTGAAGC
>DHSK01000001.1:1596-3144 GCA_002408445.1 Syntrophomonas sp. UBA5288 | reverse complement strand
GCTTATGGAAGCGGTCAGGACCTCCGGCTTTGACGACCTGAAGCAGTTCAGGGATACAATGGTTGAATTATGTGGCCAAGCTCCTGGTTTCAGCCGGGAGGAAAAAGACCTTATTATTTCTCAGACCTTGGAAGCCAATAATATCCATAATAATATCGTTGACCCCACTCCAGAAGATATCGGGCTTTTATTGGAAGCAATACTTGCTGATTAGTTTCCCCCGACAAATAGTATTTCCTAGAGCAATGGCGGCAGTCACGACCTGGTCGTGCCTACCGCCATTGATTGGGGGGAATTAACTAACAAGGGCAAATCTTATATAAGCTTTTTGTCACCGACATTCGTCTAATTATGGGTTGATATTCTCATCGAACCGGCCTTCCTGGATTATCTGGATAATACGCAGAGATATTTGGTCAGGATTAACCGGAAACAAATCAACATAGCTTCCGCCTACAACTATCCACTCATGGGCCAGCCGCCGGATTTCCTCCCGGTCCAGACAGGCTGAACTGCAGCCGCACATCATGATCCCCAGCTCCGGTTTTTTGGGAGTTTGGTCGTTAACCAGGCTAATATCTGGGGGGAGACTTTGCTTTAGTTCATTAACAATTTGGGAACGATTGATAACCGGGTTGCAGCCGCCACAATACTTAATTATTATTGTTTTCACTTGAATACCGCTTATTTCCAGTCGATGTCATGGTTTTCCTGTATGCCGCAGAGCTTTTCAGCCAGATCTTTGCGGTGTTGAAGATCGATCAAACGGGAAATCATTATTCTCTGGGCCTGAGGCGAACCCGCGCCATGCATTGATTCGGTCAGGTACCCCACTGCACCGCATCCCATAGTTAAGTTTTCGATATATCTTAACATCCGTTGCCTTTTTTCACTATCATCCGCAGCCTGAGTATATTTCTTTACCAATGGCCCTATTTCCGGATTATCATAATCCTGGGCTGAAGGCTGGGTTACCAGCAGACCTCCGGCCAGATCCTGGGCAATACGAGCAATCTCATACGGAAAACGGGTAACATTCTGTTTACAAATGTTGGCCAGTAATAAATCTATTAAATAGTTCCCAGCCGCTGTTTTACGCCCTGCGGCTGAACAGGCTATGCCACAGGCAAAAAGAGTCTCATTAAGGTGGCACATCTCAACTATTTTATCCTTTACATGGGAAGCCTTGGAGGCGCCGTTATAATCAGTTATAGCCTTCACAGCCCCAATTAGGGTATCGCCCGTTCCTACTTTACAGCCGCCATAACTCTGCCGGTGATATCCGGCAAAACGTTCAACCAGGGTGGTGGAAAAATCAGTTTCACCATTCATGAATACCCGCTCCCAGGGAACAAATACGTTATTAAATATGGTCATTACTTCCTGACCGCCAAAATTAATATTACCGACGTCAATTTTATTATCCTCCAGTTTGCGGGTATCGCAGGACTGCCTGCCATAAACATAAAGCATGCCTGGTGCATCGGTGGGAACAGCAAAGCAAACCGCCCATTCCTGTTCATCTTCTTTCAAAGCATTGTTAGGCAT
>DHSK01000001.1:0-1280 GCA_002408445.1 Syntrophomonas sp. UBA5288 | reverse complement strand
ACCAGGTCATTTTGCTGTACATATATTAAAAACTTTTTGAAGCGTTCATGATAATCGGTGCCATGTTTGGCATCCATTTCAAAAGTAGTGCTAAAAACGGCATTGAAGGCATCCATACCTACACAGCGCTGAAAACAGCAACCGGTTTTTTGCCCCAGCAGCCGCTGCATTTTAACTTTATTTATCAGGTCGGTTGTACTCTGGTGGAGGTGGGTAAAACGATTGATTTTTTCCCCGGTCAAATTGGACGTAACTGTCATTAAGTCTTCGTATTCAGGTTCTTCGGCCAGCTTGTAGGTCATGGCCATGGCATTGATGGATGGTCTGATAATAGGGTGATCTACAAAATTATCGACTTTTTTCCCCAACATGTAGATGTCAAGCTTTCTGTTCCGTAAGCTGTCAATATACTCCTGTGCAGTTTTTAAAGCCATTTTGCGCCCGCCTTTCTTTGTAATCCTATTTTAGATATAGCACCTTGAACAATATATGTGCTCTAAACACTGCACTATATAAATGCAATTTTTATGCCATAAGCGGGCCAACCGGGCGGGGGATAACTGGTTTTACCGTATTTATCCGGTTAAATACGGACAGCTTCCTATTAACTAGTTCCCCCGGAAAAAGTCCAAAACTTACTCCGGGATATGTATTAATATACCGGCGACTATTGATGAAGCATGATTAACAACATCCTGCGAGAAAGATTGGAGGAAGGGGGCGAGCGGCACGCACGCCGTACCATAGGGTACATTGATGGCCGCTTGTCGCCTCCCCACTAACATAGGGAGAGCGCCATCGGGCACGGCAGGCAAAAAAACGAACCGAAAACGCATCACCTAATCGATGGTGAACTCAAAAAGACTCATGTGCCGAAAACATGGTTATTATAGTCATTTGAAGATTTTATGGCAAATTGTATGAAACTAAAACGGTTCGGGGAAGGGGTTCGACGTGTTGTTTAAATAACAGACCGGAATAAAAAATTATGATTCTATTATAGAGCATTAATATAGGCTTTCTAAAGACTCCATCTACAATAAATTAAGATTGGCATGCGGATTGCATATATAAATATTAGCCGGCAACAGTACTTATAAATTTTCGACAAACTTTAGAAAGGGGTAATGAAGGGTGTTAGATTGGCCAAGGTATTACAACGATCGTATCAGGACACCTTCAGAAGCAGTAAAATGCATTAAATCCGGTCAACGGGTAATATTAGGACATGCTTGCGGGGAACCTCAGGTATTGACCCGCGCCCTGGTAGCAAGAAGCCA
>DHSK01000173.1:7986-8208 GCA_002408445.1 Syntrophomonas sp. UBA5288 | reverse complement strand
ATCCAGACTGGCGGTATAAATAGCAAGATTGTGCTTATTTACTATGACTCCGGCCAATACCAGTAAGGCGATCAGAGTTCCAACCAGTGCGATCCTTTTAGACCTTACATACATATAAAAACACCTCCCCTAAGCATGTCTCAAAGACATTATATTAGTCGGGGAGGTGCATTATTCCTTTATTTTCCTTTTAGCCATTGCTATGAATAACGTTTTTTTGTC
>DHSK01000173.1:0-7846 GCA_002408445.1 Syntrophomonas sp. UBA5288 | reverse complement strand
GTCATCCTGAACGTAGTGAAGGATCTTTCCACTTCCGA
The DNA here is from genome assembly GCA_002408445.1 of Syntrophomonas sp. UBA5288. Lineage (GTDB taxonomy): Bacteria > Bacillota > Syntrophomonadia > Syntrophomonadales > Syntrophomonadaceae > UBA4851. The sequence goes on along the minus strand of DHSK01000173.1, from coordinate 7,808 downwards.
GTCGGGAAGATCCTTCGTTTCGCTCAGGATGACACTCGCATCAGGATGACACAGGAGCAATCGGCCTATTTCTCATAAATAGCCTGATAGGCCTGATAATTTTTGAGTACGTTGTGTACATACTTCCGGGTTTCAGCAAACGGGATATTGTTAATAGTCTTTTCGGAGCCGTCCCACTGGCCGCTGACTACCCATTCCTTGGCCTTACCCCGGCCGGCATTGTAGGCAGCCGCGATTATGGGCAGACGTCCTTCGAACTCACGGTTTAAATTGTTTATATACCAGCAACCTATGCGTATATTAACCTCCGGGTCATGTAAATCCTCGGTGGTGAAATCCTCCATATCCATCTGATCAGCAACCCAGCTGGCTGTTTCCGGCATTATCTGCATCAGCCCGCGTGCGCCCACAGATGACTTGGCTCCGGTCTGGTATTTGCTTTCCGCTCTTATAATGGCAAATACCAGGTTAGGGTCGATATTATATTCAGAAGCCGTAGCATAGACCAGCTCCCGATGAGGCTGGGGATAAAACAGTGTTATCCATTTGGGGAAAGTGATGACTGTTGCCAGGAATAGTAGAATGAAGATCCATAAGAAGGCAGAAATACGCCGCTTATGTTTCCGCGCCATAATGAAAACCCCCACAAAAAAAGGTTGTTTATTAATAATATTTACGAAACTTTGATAATATCCTTGAAATTTCTGGTAGCTGTTGCTATAGTTTCCTCCATGCCCTGGCTGTTGTCGATAACCACATCCGCCAGGCCGGCCTTTTTGTCCAGGGACATCTGAGCATCGATTCTAACCGTAGCTTCTTTTTCGTTAAAGTTGTTGCGCTTCATCAGACGCTGTTTTTGAGTTTCCCGGTCGACCCATACTACCCACACCACATCACACATATGATCAAAATGGGCTTCATATAGCAACGGTACGTCCAGTACTACCACCGCATCGGGCTGCATGCTGCGTATTTCCTGCAAATCATCTATAAAACGCTCTGCCACCCGGGGATGCACTATTTGATTTAGGATTTTCAGTTGGGCCGGATCATTAAATACGATATTTCCTAATATACCGCGGTTTATGGTCATATCAGAGTTGAGAATTTCCGGGCCAAATTGCTTAACTATGTCATTCCAGGCGGGTCTGCGAGGGGTAATAATTTCATGAGCCACAACATCAGAATCAATAATAATAGCTCCCAGGTCTTTGAGGACCCGGGAAACCGTACTTTTGCCGCTGGCGATGCCACCGGTCAATCCGATAATTTTCATCTTTTCACCGACTTCAGAGGATTTCAATAATACCTATAGTAATAAGTATTATTCCCGGTAGCAAGGATGAAATGCCTTCTATGTACTTGCTTTTTATCACTGCTCCCAAGTGAATACCACTATTTACTAAGATAAATTTTAGCATACCAACGCTTAGAGCGGTAAATAAAATATTGAGGCCGGTCATGGCCGCACCGATTCCGGCGCCCAGAGCATCTACAGCCAGAGCCAGACCCAGAAAGAAAGCTTCCCGCAGATTGATTTCACCGGAGCAATCCATATCGGCACTGGAAGGCTTTTTTAGTATTTGCACGATAATTCCCAGGAACTCCAGATTAATCGTTAATATGGCACTATCCGATGCTTCCAGTTGGGTGATCTTTTCTTTTAAGGCCTGCAGCAAAAAGTAAAAACCTATTATTATAAGCATAACCGCGCCCAGACCGGAGGCCCAGGATGGCTTTAGAAAAGTAGCCAGTCCTTTGCCGCATATCATGGAGACCGTTACGGCCAGAGATGAAGCACAGGAAATCAGGATAAGAGATAAAAATGGTATCTTGATTTTTTTGATGCCATAAGCAATACCTACCATAAATCCGTCGGCACTTACGGCCAGAGCAAACATTAGTATCAGCATGTATTCCACTGTAGCCACTCCTATCCGGTTTGTATATATTACTATATGGATAGGGGTAACAAAGTGTTCTTATTTCTGGCAGGTCTCGCAAAAATGCGAACTTCTCCCGCCAATACGGGTTACTATGAGTGGATTGCCGCATAACGGGCAAGGGCTGTTCTTTTTACCATAGACCTTAAGATAATCCTGGAAACCGCCTTTTCGATTGTAGCCGTCACGGTAGTCTCTAAAGGTAGTGCCTCGTTGTTCGATACTGGTTCGGAGAACTTTCTTGATGGCCTGGCAGAGCTTTTTTATTTCATCAGCTGTGAGTGTTCCTGCCATGCGGTCGGGCCTTATACCGGCGGCAAAAAGCGATTCATCGGCATAAATGTTTCCGATTCCCGCTACCAGATGCTGATCCAGTATAAGGTTTTTAACCGGGGCTTTACGCCCTTTAAAAGCCTTTTCCATATAATCCGGATTAAATTCACGAGTAAGGGGTTCCGGACCCATTTTCTCGAAAAACTTTTGGCAGTCCCTGATGAACCAGACCCCGCCAAAACGTCTGGCATCTTGATATACGATTTTGCGCCCGTTATCAAGGTGGATTATGACGTGGATATGGGGTTCGGTTAATTCTTCATCTTCCCCGGTCAGGTAGAAACGTCCGCTCATGCCCATATGCAGAATCAGATATTTCTCCGTCTTTAATTTCAGCACCAGAAACTTGCCGCGCCGCCGAACTTCCCGGATAATCTGCCCAACGACCGACTCGGGTTCATATTCCTGCCTGCGAATAACCTCGGCTCGATTTATCTGCAAATCGGTTATACCGGCCCCCTGTACATCCTCAAGCGACCGTCTGATAGTTTCCACTTCCGGCAACTCCGGCATATTACTACCTCCCTGGGATTAATTAGTACAAGAATTCAACACTGATTTTATTTATTTAACTAACCATGGGACATTTCTCACTTAGCGTCATTCATACCAATCAACGTACTCAGCGCCAAATTAATTTAAAAAAGCGTTAAATTTTATATCTCCGGTAACACCCGGCCCTGAAGCCCACTCCTGACGTCGGGGCTGTAGGGCCTCCTACGCAACCGTAATGCTCCGCTACGGAAACTAAGTAAGAAAAGATTAAAAAAAATCAGTGTGAATCATATTAAATCAGTGTCCTTCAGCGTTTAATTTTATATCTCCAGCTCTTGCATATCGTACCAGTTATCCCCCGCCTCCAGGCTTACTTTCAGGGGGACTTTAAGTTCACAGGCATTTTCCATGCATTCGCGCACCAGGGCCGCGGCCTCCGGAAGTTCGCTCTTGGGTACCTCCAGAACCAGCTCGTCGTGAACCTGCAAAAGCATTCTGGCTTTTAGTTTTTTGGTCTGCAGAGCTTCATGGACTTGCAGCATGGCCAGTTTTATAATGTCAGCCGAAGTACCTTGTATAGGAGTATTCAGGGCCATTCGCTTAGCAAAGGCCTGGACGTTCTTATTGCGGGCATTAAGATCAGGCAGATATCTCCGCCTTTTTAACAGAGTTTCGACATAACCGTATTTCTTGCCGAATTCCACGATATCCTGCATGTATTGTCTTACTCCGGGAAAGTGGTCCAAATAGCGTTCGATGTACTGAGCGGCTTCCTTGCGGCTTACCCCGGTATCCCGGGCCAGACCGAAATCACTGATCCCATATACTATACCGAAATTTACTGCTTTGGCACGGCGTCTTAAATCACTGGTCACCTCTTCCAGAGGGACTTTAAATATCTGCGCCGCAGTCCGCGTATGGATGTCGATTTCCTGGCGGAAAGTCTCTATTAGTTCCTTATCACCGCTGATATGGGCCAGCGCCCGCAGGTCAATCTGTGAATAGTCGGCTGACAACAAGGTCCAGCCGTCATCGCCGGCAATGAAAGCCTTTCTGATCCGGCGTCCTTCCTCCATTTTGATCGGTATATTCTGCAGGTTGGGCTCTACGCTGGACAAACGGCCGGTAGCCGTAGTCGCCTGTTTAAAAATAGTATGGACCCGTCCCGTTTCGGGATGGATCAAGCTCTGCAGGGCATCGACATAGGTGGATTTTAATTTAGTTAATTGCCGGTAATCAAGGATAGCCGGTATTATTTCGTGGTCATCATATAGTTTCTCCAGCACTTCCACTCCGGTGGCATAGCCGGTCTTGGTTTTTTTAACCGGGGTCAGGCCTAAATCTTCAAAAAGCACCTGGCCCAGTTGTTTGGGGGAATTAATGTTAAATGTTGTTCCCGCCTGCCGGTAGATGTTTTCTTCTATAGCTATTATTCTTTCACCCAAATCCAGCGATAATACCTTTAAGGTGGAAAGATCAACCTTTATCCCGATATATTCCATACCGGCCAGTATCTCAGCCAGCGGCAGTTCCACGTCTTTATAAAGATTGAACAGGTCCTCATCCGTGGTTTCTTTAAGTCCGAAGTATAGTTCTTTCAAGCCGGCCACCTGCAATGAGGTGTTTTCCTTAGGTATATTACGATTCAAGAAATTGAAAAGAGCAGACTTCAGGTCATCTGCCTGTACCGACGGATCGTTCACATAGCCTAATAGCATGGTATCACCCATGACTCCATTAAGCTTGATTTCCTGGCGGGCCAAGAGTACCAGGGCAAAGTTATAATTATGGACAATTTTTTGAACGCCGCCATCTTCCAGCAAGGGTCGTACCCATTCCAGTCTTTCCAAGCCACCGTTTAGTTTAAGGCAGTATATTTTGGCATCGACTTCCAAATAGAATTCTTCTATGTTGGCCCACATGGGATGATGGTAATCAGTCTTAATAAAAAGGCTGATCGATTCGGCCGATGCTGCCAGTTTATGGAGTTCCTGCATTTCTTCCCGGGAATCGATATATATTAAGTCCACTTCAGTTTCTTCCGCCTGCGGTGCGGCAGGTGCAGCCTGAATAGCGTTTAACAGGTTATTGAATTCAAGCCGGCGGTACAAATCTATGAGTTCATTCCGGTGCGGCTCTTTCACTTCCAGTTCGTTGAGTTCCAGCCCGGCATTGATATTACGTGCAATAGTTGCAAGCTTGCGGCTCATAAAAGCCTGGTCGCGGTTCAGTGCCAGCTTTTCGTGCATTTTACCGCTTATTTCATCCAGGTGTTCATAAAGGTTTTCCAGAGTCCCGTATTCCTTGATCAGTTTAACCGCGGTCTTGGCCCCTATGCCCGGTACGCCTGGGATATTGTCGGAAGAGTCCCCCATTAATGCTTTTATTTCTATCATCCGGGCAGGCATTACTTCCCATTTTCCCAGCACCCGGGCTTCATCGTAGAGCTCTGTCTCGGTTATACCTTTTTTATTCAGCAGTACCTTGACCCGTTCAGATACCAGTTGCAATGCATCATTATCACCGGTAACGATGAGCGTGTCCATTTCGGCTTCTTCCGCCAGGCGGCTTAATGCTCCGATAATATCGTCACCTTCATAACCCGGCATTTCCAGATAGGTCACATTAAGAGCGGTGAGCACCTCCCGGATTAAGGCAAATTGCCCGCCCAGTTCATCCGGTGCCGCTGACCGGTTAGCTTTATAGTCGGTATACATGTCGGTTCGAAAAGTATGTTTATCTTTATCAAAAGCCACCGCCACATGACTGGGTTCTTCCTGCTGCATGACCCGGTTGAACATGGTCAAGAAACCATATACCCCATTGGTATAAATACCATCACTGGTATGGAGCAGGGGCAAAGCATAGAAAGCCCGGTACAGAAGGCTGTTGCCATCAACCAACACCAGCTTTTGACCCGCCATAAAAACACCTGCCTTTAATTCAATATAGTTTTTAACATATTCCAACTCTTTATCATCATATTTTAGCATAACAAAGAGGGAAACATATGTTTCCCTCCAAAAATATTATCTTCAGTTATATAAATAAACTTACTGGTTACCTTCTTCTTCCAGATATATATTTATAATCGTACGCTTCAGCAAGGTTACTTTTTGATTATATTGGAACAGCTGACTGTTCAGTTCATTTAGTTTAGCTTTATCAGTTTCGCTTTTGTTAGGGTTGGCCTCTAATTTGGATATCTGTTCCTGAATATTGTTGATATTATTCTGGACCTCGTTAACCTGACTGGTAACATCATTTTTATTGTATTCCGGTGTAGCGGCTGCCCCCAAATCGGTTAATTGATTCATCACTTTATCGGCATTTTCAGGATCTACCTTTATGGATACTGCTTTGGTCCTGTTGCCGGAAAGAGCCTGAATCCCGCTGGGCGCAGGCAATGATGTATACTGTCCTCCGTTTTCACCGGCAATAGCCATCACCTTTTGAACTGAGCTGCCGATGTCAGCAACCTTAATACTGGTACTAACAACATCGCTTATAGCAGGCTGGGACGACGCAACATACTTACCCGGGCCAGACGGAGTAACACCCGGTTTGGTAGCTTTGCTGTCCTTGCCGGTTTTATCACCACTATCCACCGTTTCCGGTTTAGTATTGACTTCCGGTGTGGCAGGATCATTTTTGTCTGCCAGATAGCCCCTGATGTTGTCCAATATGTTATCAACAGACGCTGACGAAGGTTGTTTGTTCTTGTCCATCCTTTCCTGCAGGTTGGCAACCATGCTGCCAAAAGGAAGAATACTGCTGGCATAAATACCAACAGCTAAAGCTACACTCGCTACGCCTGCTGCAATCCAGCCATGTTTTTTAGGTGTTTTTATATGTTTATGACCAAAGTATTTCAGGTTTTCATTGGCCAGTCGTTTATTTAAATCTTTAATAAATGTCTCCGGTACCTCCGGAGTTTCCAAATCATGTACCGCATTACACATTTTTCTTAATTGTTCCAGGGTAGACCGACATTTGGAGCACGACGCAATATGCGTTTCCACACACCTTGATTCTTTTTCATTTGTCATCTGATCCAGGTATGGAGAGAGTAGTTCTCCAACTTTCTCGCATCTCATATTTATGCTCCTCCTCGCTTAATTAGACGAGGTGCCTAAGGTAAAAGTTCCCGTTCACTCAATTTTTTTCGAAGTGAATCCCGGGCACGACTCAGGCGGGACTTGACTGTGCCAATACTGCAATCCAGGACCTGTGCAATTTCTTCATAGGTCAGATCCATTATGTCTCTTAGTACGATGGTTACTTTATGATCCGGCTTCATCTCACCAAGAACTTGCTGTATGTATTGGGATAATTCCTTCTGTTCGTAAATTATGTCGGCGGTGGGGGCTGTATCCGCTATTTCTTTTTCCACCTCATCCCCGTCACGGGTAGCCAGAGGTTCGTCCAAAGACAGAGTAAGGACCCTTCGTTTGCGTTTACGCAGTTCATCCAGGCAAACATTGGTTGCTATCCGGTACATCCAGGTACCAAAACTGGAATCACCCTTGAAGGAACGTAGTGACCGGTATGCCTTTATAAATGCCTCCTGCGCCATATCGTAGGCATCTTCCTCATTTCCCATATAGCGATAAGCTAGAGCATAAATTTTATTTTGATATTTAACAGCCAGTTCTTCAAAAGCCTGGCTGTCCCCCTGCAAACACGTTTTTACCAGTTGCTCGTCTGAATTCATATATTCAGCCTCTCCTAAATCTGGTCATCTATAATATATTTTCATAATAGGCAAAATTTTATACTTTCTTACCATATCTATATATGGTTCGTTATATTATACTAAAAATCCTTTAGAAATTAAATTTCCATAATAATATAGGTATTCCTGATTATGTATTCACTAATTTAATATATAATTTAGCAGAATAAAATGTGAACGCTTAGATGAGAAGATGCAGGGAATCTTGACAACTATGATGTTAACCAGTTATAATTATTTTTGCTGTTAAACATTATTTGTGAGAAAAATTTAATAAACTTGCCGATGTGGCGGAATTGGCA
>DHSK01000121.1:3726-16270 GCA_002408445.1 Syntrophomonas sp. UBA5288 | reverse complement strand
TCATCATTTTAAATAAAGATCATACTCTAAAACGTCTTAATATGGTGGTTAACTATGAATCAATATATCTTAAATTTAACTGTCAACGCCGAGGAAAGATACCTCGTCTCTCATATAGATGAGCTTGCTCTGAAAGCGTTGCAGGGAATGAGCATGAAAACCGATTTTCTTGATCTCCGGCAGCAGGTGTTGGGAGAAGCGGTAGCGGTTCAGTATTCTGATATAGTCTGGAAAATGGAAGGTGGCTTTGCAGCAGCGGAGAGAAAACGCTTGCTGCTTTCCCCGGCCTGGGAAAATGAAATGGATAACCATATTCATTGTCTGCAGATCAAGCCAACCAATAAAAAGAAAACCTCCCTGGGGCATCGCGATTATCTGGGAGCAATCATGAATCTGGGGATCAAGCGGGGTAAAATTGGTGACATTCTGGTGAATGAGCGGGAAGCCTATGTTCTGGTTGATGATATGCTAAGTGATTATATTGGCCGGCATCTGGAACGGGTAGGTCATCGCAAAGTGGATACATCTAGAATTGACCTGGAAAATGTAATTGTGCCTGTATCGGAACCGGTGCAGATAAATTGTACTATCCCGTCTATTCGTCTGGATGCGGTGCTGGCAGCAGCCTTGCGGATATCCAGGTCAGAAGCCATGAAATTGATTGAAGCCGGCCAGGTACAATTGAATCATCAGGTGATCGAAAAAGGGGCGGCTTCAGTCAAGGAAAAAGATCTCTTGTCGATTCGAGGAAAAGGCCGAATTCGCATAGATGAGGTTGGAGGGTTGACCAAAAAAGGAAGGCATCGCGTTTATTTATCCAGATGGTGAAAGCAATGGGGAAAATTGAAAACCCAGGTTATAGTTAATTACAGCAAAATGGTCAATACGAAGTACTTATCCGTTAGACGAATTATCTTGTTAATTCTCGCACATTATACCTGCTAAATAATAGAAAAATATTAAAACTAATATGACAAACGCTGCGAATATAGTTATAAAGACAGATAGTACTCGCTTAATAGCCATCGAATTTATCATTGGGCTAACCTCAACAAAATAGATATTCCATATCACTCACAGATGTCTGGTGTAGGAATAATCAGATAAATACCACCTTATCTGCTTACCTCGATATTACAATCTATCCGTTACCACACTGGTTCAGTTTTCTGGAAGGGAATCAGTATTGAAAACAATTTTGCTATAATTTATGATATTTGTAGGATAAAAAATTTTAAAGCACTAATAAAATTTAAAAATTATGTCGAAATAATATTTAAAAGCACTCCATACATATAAAATAATCGTAATGCCGTTGATAAACTATTGACTTTCCGTTGTTGCATATATTGAGCATTTTCGTAGGGAGGAATTCAGTATGCGTATTTCTGAACTACATGTCGGGGAAGCTATGAGTCAGACCTTTGGCCGAATAGATCAAAACTATTCGCTCGGAGAGACCATCGACCTGATGTTGGAAAACGGTTGGAACGAGGTAGTTGTCTTTGACGAAAACCAGAATATGGTGGGGCTTGTTACTAAGGAGAACCTGGTACGTATGCTTTCCGAGGGCTCGCCCCGGAATTTGTCTATCGCGATGATTTGCAGCAGTAATATAATAACTACCCGCTATGAAGAAAACCTGGTAGAGGCTCGCGATGTAATGCGGCGGTATAAAATTGGCCGTTTACCGGTTATGAATGATCAAGAAATGGTTATTGGTGTATTAACCGCCAAGGATGTCTGCAACGGTTTTTCCACTAAACTGGAATTGCTGGGCCAGCATATGTATGCAGTTATGGAGAATATTACGGAGGCTATTCAGGTAATCAATTGTCAAGGTATAGTAAGCTTTTGGAATTACGGCGCAGAAAAGTTGTTTGGAGTAAAAGCGGATGAAATAATAGGCAAACCTTTAAAAGAATTTTTCCCCGGTGATATGTTACTGCGAATTGTCAATACTCTCGAACCTTGTTACAATTGTTTCTCTGAATTGGAAAATGGAGCCTATGTCGTCCGTAATGCGGTACCGGTTATTAACTCTTTCGGCACGGTGGAAGGCGCTGTTTGCACCACCCTTGATGTAAGCCAGACCAAAGCATTAATAGACGAATTGGACCAGGCTAATAACCGGGTAAAAAAATTAGAACGTAAAATAGGGCTGACCAAGAATCTTGGTGATGAGGCCTTTTATACAGTAAATGCGGCCACCGAAAGGGTTCTGGCTAAAGCCCAGCGCGTAGGCATGACCGATGCTACGGTTTTGATCCAGGGTGAAAGCGGCACGGGTAAGGAATTGATGGCTAATGTGGTATACAGTCATAGTAAACGGACCCAACAGCCTTTGATACAAATAAACTGCAGCGCCATCCCTGAGACTCTTTTTGAAAGTGAAATGTTTGGTTATGAGGCCGGGACTTTTACCGGCGGCAATAAATCCGGCAAGAAAGGTAAATTTGAACTGGCCAACGGTGGCACTATTTTTCTGGATGAAATCGGCGAATTGCCCCTTAATATGCAAGCTAAACTGCTGAGGGTAATTCAGGAAAAACGATTTTATCGTGTGGGCGGGACTACCCCTATTATAGCTGATGTTCGTATAATTGCAGCTACCAACCGCGATATTCCGGACCTTATAAGGCAAGGGAAATTCAGGGAGGATTTATATTACCGGCTTAATGTAGTTTCAATTGAGATTCCTCCTATCCGTGAACGCAGGGAAGATATTCAGGGATTAGTCCAAAGATTCATTAACGACCTGGCCGGTGAATATGAAAAAAATGTCCATGAAATTGATCCCGAAGTTCTCCAGCTTTTTATAAATTACGATTGGCCGGGGAATGTGCGCCAGCTTCGCAATATGTTGGAAGGTATTATCATCCTTATGGAAGACGAACATATTGATAACCAAGCTCTGGTTGAAGCAGGAGTTTTAGAATTATTAAAAAGTAAAACTGAGACCCAATCTGATAAATCCAAAATGCTAAGCAGAGATTTCGAAAATTCAGGCAATAACCTGGATTGTATTTTAGAGAAAAATGAACGTGCATTAATAATTAAAGCACTGGGGGATTGTAATTATAATAAAGCGCAGGCAGCCAGCAGGTTAGGTATTCCCCGCAGCACTTTGTATTATAAAATTAAATCTTTGGGTATTCCGATATAGCTCGATAGCTATCTAATTTAAAGCAGTGTCTGACAGGTGTCAGGTTTTTGATCGTCATTCCAAAAACCTGACACTTTTTTTATATTTAGAAACATTTCAAATGCCACTCTTTACTTATAGTGCCGCGAAATATTTTAGCAGCCCTACACGAAAGTTAATTCCTTCACAAGGTCAGGTTTATTGGCAAGTTAAAGCAAAATAAAAGCTATAACCCAGGGTAAACGAACCCTGGGTAATAAAAATTTTTGTCTCAATTGGCTGAGTTGGTATGAAGATTGCACTATATGTACAGTGTAAAAGAGTTGGCAAAGGATGGTGATTTTTTTGCCCAGAGAAAAAGCCGGTGAATTAGTGGACGGCCTTTATAAAAAGGTAGATTCCTACCATCTGGTTGAAAATCTGGAAAGTTGCCTGGCTTGCGGAAAATGTGTGGGAAATTGCCCGGTGGCATCCCTTACCCCTTCATATAATCCCCGTCAGATTATTCGTGATGTATTAACCGGTAATATGAGGAGATGGCTGCAAAGTGAAGAAATATGGCGTTGTTTTTGGTGTGCCGGATGTTATACCGGTTGTCCGGTGGACATTCACTATCCCATGCTGGTTATGCAGCTTCGCTTCCGCGCCATAGAGAACCAATATGGATTAAAGTACTTTACGCCATTTAAACGGTTTGCGTTACGTGCGCGTGAAGATGCTTTAACCTTTGCTCCGGGAGCTAAAGGAAGGGAACGGATCATGAGACTGCGCACTGCCATGGGAGTCTCCCCCTGGCCTGAAGTATCAGAGAAGGCAGTTGCTGAATATAAGGCATTGTTTGATATGACAGGTACGACCGAATGGCTTAATGCAATTAATGATGAAGATGATAAACCAGTAAGTTTAACCTATGCGGCAGGGAGGATTAAGGATGAACAGAGTTAGGGTGGTCGAACCCGACCAGCGTATTCCCGAGGTACCTGAAGCGATTTTCCTGTTCCGCAGTTGTACCGGTAGTATGGAATACCCTGGTACCGAAAATGCTATCAAAGAGATTTTAAAGCTATTGGGAATTGAAGTAGTAATGGACCCGGATCAGACCTGCTGCTCAGGATATCTGTTAACCTGTTCGGGGTATCTGCCGGAGTTTTCGCTGGGAGTTACCGCCAGAAATATGTCCATTATTGAAAAAAGCGGATTGCCACCTTACGTATTCTGCAATGGCTGTTACGGTTACCTGAGTGAGCTGACTCATATTATGGAGCATAATCCTGCTTATAAAGATATGGCTAACGGATTGATCGGCTCATTAGGTTATCACTATAAAGGCGGCAATAACATTTTCCATGTACAGGAATTATACTATCGTCTCAAAGATGAAATTGCCGGTAAGGTAGTACGTCCTCTAAACGGACTTAGAGTGGGATGTCATTATGGATGTCATTATCTGGCGAACCAATATGGGATTTTGGATGATGGAGGATACCCTGCTTTTCATGAAGAGCTAATAGAAGCTTTGGGAGGCACTCCGGTTTTTTACAAGGAAAGACAAATGTGCTGCGGATACTCAGTCGGCAGGGGGTTTACCCATAAGGAGGAACTGGTACAGCCGCATTTATACAAAAAGTTTAAGAGTGCCCGGGAAGCAGGGGTTGAGCTGATTACAACCGTATGTCCCGGATGCAATGTTGCCCTGGACCGGGAACAACCGGCATTGGCTAAAAAAGGATATGAGTTTGACATTCCTGTAATAGATATGGGACAGTTGATAGCTTTAGCACTTGGCGTGCCGGTTGAAAAGCTGGGTTTCGGCGCCAATACGGTTTCGGTAGATAAGGTCTTAAAAAAACTGGGTGTGGGGAAAGGAGACTAAACTGATGCAAAACACAGCTAAAACAGCCCTGGTAATAGGAGCCGGACCTGCCGGAATCGAAGCAGCTCTAAAAATTGGTCAGGCCGGATATAGCGTAATTCTCATTGAAAAAGAGAAACAAATTGGCGGTATGGTAGGCAAATTATGCAGTAGTTTTCCGCGCTGGGAGAACCCTCAGGAAATGCTGGATTTGAAAACCAGGGAGCTTGGTAAATTCCTTTCTAATATTACACTGCTTACCAATACCACTTTAAAATTCTGTGAGCCAGTTGAGAAAGGTTACTTAGTCATCCTGGAAGACAGTGACAAAGAATTGAATGTGAAAGTCGATGCAGTAGTTCTTGCCACCGGGTTTGACCTTTTTGATGCTTCGGTATATGGAGAATACGGTTACGGAATATATCCCGGAGTAATGGATGCACTGGAGTTTGAAAACCAGTTAAAAGATTGGTCGGCCCATAAAAGTCAAACAGAAGCACCAGGAGCCATAGCATTCTTTAAATGTGTCGGGTCACGTGACCGCTCTAAAGGAAACCCTTATTGTTCCAAAATTTGTTGTATGTATACCGCCAAACAAGCCGGTTTGGTTAAAGAACTTTTTCCGGAAACGAAATGCTACGTCTTCTATATGGATTACCGTTCAGCCGGTAAGGGGTATGAAGAATTTGTAAGGTCGGTTATCGAAGAAAAACACGTGCACTATATAAGGGGGCGTGCATCCAAGGTATTGCCGCAAAATAACCGCTTGCTGGTTCGGGCTGAGGATACGTTAATGGGGATTCCAATTGAAGTAGAGGTTGATAAGGTGGTTCTTGCCACCGGGGTAATCCCCCGGAAAGAGACGGCCAGATTAGTGGAAGCATTTGGGATCAATACCGATCAATATGGATTTATTGAATCCGAATTCGGTTCCCCGGCTAAAGCCGGTAAAAGAGTGTTTTTCGCCGGGGGGTGTAATTTTGCTATTGAACTGCCAGGGGCACAGTATCAAGGTGCAGCAGCGGCAGCAGAAGTAATCAACCTGTTTTACCAGGATGAACAGGAGGAAAGATAATGGCGCTTGATTCTTGCACTAACTATTCCCTGCAGGAGGAAATTCAACGCAATTGTGATGTGAATCTCGACACTTGCTATGAATGCGGAAAATGCTCGGGGGGTTGTTCCAACGGCCATATTTTTGATTTTACTCCCCGCAAGATAATCCAGCTTATAAAGCTGGGTCAGGAAAATACCCTGCTGCATATGGATGCCTTATGGATCTGTGTAGCCTGTAATATATGTTGGGATCGATGCCCTTCGAGTATAAACATACCCAGGATAATGGACTATTTACGGGAAAAAGCGCACCAGCAAGGGATTACCGCTACCCGTCCCCAGGTAGAAACATTTCACCGGCTCATGCTGGATTCAATTTATAAACGCGGCCGGGTAGCAGAGGTTCCCATGATGATTCAATACAATCTTGCCATTGGCAATTTATTCAATGAATCCGGTATGGCGGCCAGGATGTTATTAAAAGGAAAGTTGCGCCCCGTTTTAACTTCAGTAAAACAGATTCAGACGGTACGGCAGATGTTTAATAATCCGAAAAAAAAGGAGGGATAAGAAATGGATATTGCATATTTTCCGGGTTGCTCCCTGCATGGGATGGCCAAAGAATATGATGTTTCCACCCGGATTATTTGCCGGCATCTGGGCATATCCCTTAAAGAAGTAAAAGACTGGAATTGCTGCGGTGCAACTGCGGCCCACAGTCTGGATCATCTGCTGAGCATCAGTCTCAATGTCAGGAATCTGGCCTTAACCAGAGACATGCAGCTGAATTGTTTGATGACTCCCTGCGCCGGCTGTTTCAGCCGTTTAAAGGGGACCAGCTATGAAATAAAGCGTAATTCTCAGGATTTCACATACCCGGACAGTATCAAAGATATCAGCGTTGAGCATTTATTGCAATTTTTGGTGGATCGGGTTGGGGTAGAAACTATTAAAAATAAAGTGCAGAACCCTCTAAAAGGGTTAAAAGTAGCGGCTTACTATGGGTGCCTTATTACCCGGCCTCATTGTATAACCCAGTTTGATGATCCGGAGCAACCGGTGTCTATGGACAAGTTACTGAAGGCTCTGGGGGCAGAACCGGTTAGCTGGTCTCATAAGACCGAATGCTGCGGAGGCGGTTTTGCTGTTTCGGATACGGCTATCGTTTTAGATTTGGGAGGGCAGGTATTGGAGGCGGCACGCGAGGCCGGAGCTAGGGCCATAGTCACTGCTTGTCCCATGTGTCAAACCAATTTGGACACTCGCCAGAAAGCGATCGAAAAAGAACGCGGAATTGATTTTAATCTTCCTATTATATATCTCAGCCAGCTAATCGGTTTAGCATTGGGGTATTCACCCAGAGAACTAGGTCTAAACCGGCTTTTAGTAAGTCCTGCAAATTTATTCAGTTAATCAGCCATCCAATTAAGCGTAATTTGCGCTTTAAATAGTTAAAAAACAAGCTCAACAAAATGGTTTCATGACCAGCGGAAGGAGGGATAAAGTTGATTGCTTCATTCATTTAAAGATGACTGAAGTAATGTTTGCAGTCCTTGTTCCTGGTAAGCAGTTGGCAGTAATTAAAGATCATTGAGGAGGGAAAACAGATGCGTAACAAGCTTATATCGATGAAAGAAGCGGTTGCCAAGTACACCTGGGATGGCATGGTGTATGCTCATGGTGCAGCTCTGCCGGTTGGTTCTGATTCCATCGCATTTGGAAGGGAAATGTTAAAACAGGGTAGAAAAGACCTGCATGTCATTTCCAATTGTAATACCCAGCAGACTAATCTTTTAGGAGCTGCGGGGGCCATTAAAAAGATTGAGGTTGGTTTTGCCGGATTGGAAGTCTATGGTTTTGCCAATGGGCTCAAAAGAGCTATTGAAAGCGGAAAAACCATAGGTGAAGACTGGTCCAACGGTTCAATTCCGCTTCGACTTCTGGGTGGCGCCCTGAATTGGCCTTTTGTACCCGCTACTGTAAATATCGGATGTGACGAAGCCTGGTGCGAAGCTCAAAATCCTGAAGTTTGGCCTTCGACCAGTAAAATTCCCGATATAACCGATCCGTTTACCGGCAAGACTTATGGAGCATTCCCCTGCATCAAGCCTGATGTGGCATCTATTCATGTTACTATGGCCGATATCTACGGCAATGCGATTATGCTGGGTACTGAATGGAGCCGGTATGAACTTTCCCGGGCAGCCAAGCAAGTTGTCCTGCAAGCTGACTTTATTGTCGATACTGACTGCATGCGGCAGTTCCCTAACTTGGTAAGAATTCCTGATGTAGTAGTAGATGCTGTTGTTTATTGGCCGTTGGGTGTATGGCCTCAATGTTCAGTTGGAGTATATGACAGTGATGAAAAAGAAATGTTTGCCATGAATAAAGCCTTAAAGACTGAAGAAGGTTATCTGGAATATCGACAAAAGTATGTTGACGGTTATGCAACAATTGAAGAATATCTGGATATGATTGGTAAAGATAAAATTGCAGAATTAACCAGTACCCCGACTAAATTCCTTATGGATCCCTATCGTAAATGGATTAAAACCGATCAAGAAATAAAAGAACTCATGGAGAGGAGGTAGCATCATGGATTACACAAAAAATGAAATGATGGCCATAGTAACCGGAAGGGAACTGCATGATGGTGAACTGGCGATTTTCGGTGTAGGTTTAAGTATGCTGGCAGGTTATTTTGCCCAAAAAAATCATGCTCCTAACTTAATGGCTTTCACCGAAGGGGGAGTATTTGGATCCACACCGGTGGGCGGATTACCCTGGGGTATTGAAGATTGCCGTATTTCAGCCAATGCTACCAGTTTCACCAATGCCATTGATGCATTGGGGGTTTTGGTTGCTTCGGGCAGATGTGATGTTGGCATTATCGGTGCGGCGCAAATTGATAAATACGGTAATGTTAATACGACCGGCATATGGGGTGATATTCCCGCTCCATGGAAAGCTCATAAATATACGATGCCCAAGGTAAGATTGAATGGAAGCGGTGGTGCCAACGAAATAGCAGTCGGCTGCAAGAGATTTATTATAATGGCCAACCATGAGGCCAAGAGATTTGCGGAAAAAGTTGACTACATTTCTTCTCCTGGTTATATCAACGGCGGAAATGACCGGGAAAAATATAATTTCCCCGGCGGTGGTCCTTGTGCAATTATTACTAATTTAGGAGTATTAAGACCTGATCCGGTAACTAAAGAGTTCTATCTGGAATCATATTTCCCCTTCTCCAGCGTCGAAGAAATCAAAGCCAATACGGCCTGGGATCTCAAGGTTTCTCCGGATGTCTTCGTAATACCTGAACCTACGGAAGAAGAACTGGCTAATTTAAGAGCAGTTGATATTACCGGTTCATTAAGAAAAAAATAGTTTCAGCTTGCTGCATCGCTCCCAATAAAGGGGCCGTGTACGAGAAAGGAGGGGGGCAAGCCAATCCCCCCTCACTCCCCCTGTAAGTTATCTTAATTTGATGTTTTATTTTTGGGAGGAGGGTACAGATGAATGATTCTAAGAGTATACCTCAGGACATGATCCAAAAAACCTTGAAATACCGCTATGTTATATATGTGGTAGTTGCCCTGGCCTATTTCTTTGTTTATTTCCACCGCACCTCAACCGCAGTAATGGCGCCGGAGCTGGTTAAAGCTTTTGGAATTGCTCCAACTGCCCTGGGCTTATTCAGTTCCATGTATTTCTGGGCTTATGCCCTTGGACAGCTGCCGGCCGGAATACTGGCCGATGTTTGGGGAGCACGCAAGACTATGTCCCTGTTCGTGTTGATTGCCGGTATCGGAGCTATCGTATTTGGAATGGCAGGTAGTTTTAACATGGCTCTGGTAGGCAGGTTTCTGGTCGGGTTAGGAGTGGGCTTTGTTTATGTTCCCGCTATGCGTATCCTGGCCGATTGGTTTAAAAAAGATGAATTTGCCACTTATTCCGGCATATTGCTGGCTATCGGCAATCTTGGTTCTCTGGCAGCCGCAGCGCCACTAGTTGCTTTAATGGGTGCGATTGGCTGGAGGAGTTCCATGAGTTCGGTTGGTGTTATCTCCATTGTGGTAGCAGTTCTGGCTTATTTATTCATAAGGAATAAACCCCGCGATGTCGGTGGCGCTTCCATTGAACAAATCCAGGGCCTGCCCGAAGCTGGGGCTGGTGGTGCTGCTATTTCAACCAGCGAGGGACTGAAACAGATTTGCTCCAGCTGGAATTTTTGGACCATCACCATAATGTTCTTTGTATTCTATGGTACTATTATGGGTTTTCAGGGTTTATGGGCCGGCCCCTATCTGCAGAATGTTTTTGGTATGGATAAGGCGGCAGCAGGTAAAATGCTTATGTTGATGCCGATTGGCATGATCTTTGGATGCCCCTTATCAGGCATAATCTCTGACAAGATTTTAAAATCCAGAAAGAAAGTAGTTGTTATCGGCAGCATCATATATACGCTGACCTGGATCCCGCTGACGTTTATGGGCAATTCAATATCCACCGGGCTATTCAGTGCAATTCTGTTCCTATTTGGTTTTTTCGGCGGATTCTTTGTAGTCCTCTATGCCAATACCAAAGAGAATTGTGATACCCAAATAGCTGGAACGGCAGTTGGCTTTCTCAATGTGTTTGTTTTTGTCGGAGCTGCCACTTTCCAGCAAATCATGGGCTCGATTATAGCCAAGTATCCTGTCCTGGCATCAGGCCTTATATCGCCTGCTGCCTTTAAGTCGGCTTTTATGTTCTGTTTCATTGCCATGATTGTTGCGATTGCAATATACCTGACTCAAAAAGAAAAAGCAGTTTAGGCCAGTAATAAATAGTCGAGGTTATCGAAAAAATGTATAAAGGGAGGATTGTTCAATGAAGGAAAAACTTATGCCGTTGGCCAGTGCAGTTAAGCTTATCAAAGATGATATGCTGATAGCTATGGGCGGAAATGGTATGCACCGCAATCCCTTAATGTTTTCTCTGGCTCTTACCCAGCAGCCTCTGAAAAACCTTAAAATATGTGGTGCGGCGCCAGGTATTGCCGCAGATGTCATGATGGCTTCCGGTCAGGCTGATACAGCTTACTTCGGTTTTTTCGGATTAGAAAATGAAGCCGGCCTGGCTCCTGGTTTACGTCAGGCTATGGAAGGAGAGCATCCCCGGGCGAAAGCCATGGAAGGCTCCTGAACTGCGCAGATTGCAGCTCTCCGTGCGGGAGCTTATGGAGTACCTTTCCTTCCGGTTGGCGGTATGTGGGGAAGCGACCTGGTGGCCCAGAGACCTGAATTCTTCCAGGTAGTAAAAAGCCCCTTCGATGGTACGGAAGTCGTATGCGTAAAGGCTTTAGTACCTGACTACTCAATTATTCATGTTCAGGAAGCCGATATATACGGCAACTGCCGGATACTTGGCCCCAATTATCAGGATGCTTTGCTGGCCCGGGCGGCTAAGAAGACTATAATCACTACTGAACGCATCGTTGGAACTTACAGAATGCAGGAAGAACCTAAACTTACTACTATTCCGCATATGCTGGTAGAAGCAGTAGTTGAACTGCCTGGCGGAGCCGGACATGGTATTTGCTGGCCGGAACATCCGGAAGTAGATTGGGGTACCCACAAACAATATCAAAAAGCTGTTAAGGCTAATGAAGTACCGCAATTTGCAGCTAAAATGCTGGAAGGGAGGCTGTAAGCATGGAATACGGTAAAGATTACGGTAAACCGGAAATGATGGCAGCCGCCATTATTCGTGAAATCAAAGAGGGCGATGTAGTATTCCACGGCCTTGCTTCATCCACTCCCATGGTGGCTATGAAGGCAGCCAAAGCTTTAGGCAAAGAATATACCTATGTAACTCTTAGTGATGGACTGGATCATGACTGGATCAATCCTCCGAAAACACCTTCAACGCTGGATTATAACACCTATGGCGGTTCGGTAGCAACGTTTGGTTTGGACGAGATCTTCGACCTTTTTTGTTCAGGCAAAGGCGACATTGCTTTTCTATCCTGCCTGGCTATGGATAAGGAAGGACGTATTGCCATGTCTTATTTAGGCGGCCCGGATTATGACCATCCTAAACTTAGAGGCCCCGGTGGCGCGGGCAGTGCTACTTTAACTCCAGTTACTCCCAGAACTACAATTTGGAAATGCAACCATGATAAGAGAACTTTTGTGGAACATGTAGATTTTGCTACAACCAAGCCGGCCTTGGACAAAGACTTTACTTTAATTACTCCTTTATGTATATTTCGCAAACCGGCGGGTGAGAAGTTCCTCAAGCTGGACTGTATTTTCCCCTATACTACCATTGAAGAAGTGAAAGAAAACACCGGTTGGATAATCGATGAAACCAATGTACCGGTAATGGAGCCACCAACTGAAGAAGAACTGGCGGCACTCAAAAAAGTCGATCCTAATAATATTTTGGCATATGAGTTTAAATAGAACTAAATAGTATAATGGATTAAGGGTGGGATTATAATC
>DHSK01000121.1:0-3591 GCA_002408445.1 Syntrophomonas sp. UBA5288 | reverse complement strand
GATTATAATCCCACCCTTAATCCTAAAAAGTTGAAAGGCGGGAGGTTTATTAAAATGAATAAAAAAGTACTGATCGTGGGTGGTGTAGCTGCAGGGGCCAGTACTGCCGCACGTTTGCGACGCCTTGATGAACAAGCCGAAATTATTATGTTCGAACGGGGAGAAGATATTTCTTTTGCTAATTGCGGCCTTCCCTATTATATAGGGGGCACTATAGAAAAGAGAAAGAGTTTACTGGTTCAAACTCCCAAATCAATGCACAGCAGATTTAATATTGATGTTCGCACCATGAGTAATGTAGAAAAGATTTTTCCGGCCGATAAGGAAATACAAGTAAGGAGTTTGTTAAATAATGAAATCTACCGTGAGAAGTATGATTACTTGGTGCTGTGCCCGGGTGCCTCTCCGGTGGTACCTCAAATCCCCGGAATAGAAAAAGCCAATGTCTTTTGGGTAAGAAATGTGCCGGATAGCGATAGGGTAAAACAACATATTGCAGAATATAGACCTGCTGCCGCTGTTATTATCGGCGGAGGGGCAATTGGTCTGGAAATGGCTGAAGTATTGGCAGGCTGTCAGGTATCGGCAACGATTGTGGAGGCTAACGATCAGGTTATGGACCCGCTCGATCCGGAAATGGCGGCTATACTGCAAAGTCATTTAAAAAAGATGCATATTAACTTATGCCTTTCTGATCGGGTAGTAGCACTGGAAGGATCATCCCAGGTAAGTAATGTTAAACTGGAAAGCGGAAAAAGCGTACCGGCTGATATGGTCATAATCGGAATGGGAGTAAGACCTGAAAATATCCTGGCCCGGGAAGCCGGGTTAAACATAGGTCCATCTGGCGGTATCGTAGTGGACGAATATTTAAGAACATCAGATCCCAATATATACGCAGCCGGGGATGCAATTGAAATAAAAAACATTATCAGCGGTGAGTCGGCTGTGGTTCCTCTGGCCGGACCGGCTAATCGCCAGGGATGGGTAGTTGCCAATAATATTGCCGGCCGTGAAGTGAAATACCGTGGATCACAGGGTACCGCTATTGTTAAAGTAGCGGATACGGCAGCCGCCGTAACCGGGAAAAACGAAAAATCGCTAAAAAAACTGGGCTATAACTATTTGACCTGTCATATTCACCCTAGTTCTCACGCTACTTATTATCCCGGATCTAATCAGATGTGCATCAAACTGCTTTTCACCCCGCAGGAAGGAAAAATATTGGGAGCGCAAATAGTGGGCCAAAAAGGGGTCGATAAAAGGATAGATGTGCTGGCGACAGCAATAAAAGCCGGAATGACGGTTTTTGATCTGCAGGAACTGGAACTGGCCTATGCTCCGCCTTTCTCTTCCGCCAAAGACCCGGTTAACCTGATAGGCTATGCAGCGGCTAATATTATTAAACATGATATCGAGGTAATTCAATGGGGCGAGGTACCGGAACACATGGCTAAAGGAGCTCTTCTGCTTGATGTACGCACGTCGGCAGAATTAAAAGGAGGAAAAGTAGATGGAGCTTTTAATATTTCGGTAGACCAGATTCGGGAACGAATAGAGGAGATACCCAGGGATAAAGAAATATTAGCTTATTGCGAAGTGGGACTTAGAAGCTATATCGCTAACCGCATCCTTCGTCAAATGGGCTATAATGTTAAGAATATCAGTGGAGGCTATCGGCTGTACTCTTTTTTAGCCGAGAAATAAGTTCACAAACGCATAAAGACATTATTGAGACCAGTGCCAGATTTTCGATGTTATGACGGAAATCTGGTATTTTTTTATTAACCCCCATAGCCGGAAGTTATAATTATTTATGAAAATAGTACTTTGAAAATGGCATTTAAAAAAAGTCTTGACATTTTTATTTTACAGTTGTAGTATACATGTATATTACATATGTAAAATAAATGCTATGGAAGTGATCAGATGGAAAAAGGACCGGAAATTAGTGAATCCGAACTTGAAATTATGAAGGTTCTGTGGGGCAAAAAACTGCCGCTGTCGGTGCAGGATGTCTGTGATGCAATGATTGAAAAAAACTGGAAGTATTCCACTGTAGCTACTCTTCTTGGCCGCATGGTGAAAAAGGGCGCTGTAGAAGGAAAGAAAAAGGGATATTTGTATTACTATAAACCTCTGCTGGATGAAAAAGAATATAAAATAGCTCAGGCAAAAAAATTTGTCGGTAAACTATATGACGGTTCCGTAAAAAACCTGGTTGCTTCCTTATTTGAAAACAACGAATTGTCAGAAGAAGATATTGCCGAGCTAAAAGATCTATTTGATTTAAAATAGGGAGGCTGTCATGCTATTTAAAACATTGTTGCTGCAGTCTGCAATAGGTGCAATTTTGACCCTTGTGCTGCTGCTTAAGCCTGTGACCCAAAGGATATTCGGCAACTGCTGGCAGTATTATATTTAGCTATGTGTACTGCTGGTTATGATATTACCCATAACCGTTCAGTCTCCCGTAAAACCTGTTGTTAACGTCCCTGCTCCGCAACAAACGGAATCCGCCCAGGCGGGTGAAACGCCTGAAGTCTTGGCTGATACAGGAACAACGGCAAGCAGACACGCCTTTTACATACAGGCAGGTTGCAGTGACAAAAGGAATCCAACTCAGTCCCTACACCCTTGTGATTTATGTCTGGCTGGCGGGAGCGGTTGTGTTTTTCCTGGTGAACATCATAACCTATCTGTTGTTTGGGTGAACGATACGGAAACATTCTCAACCCGCAAGCTGCCAGATGCTGGCCAGGATAACCCGGTAGCTTATGAGGAGAAAATCAACGCCTGTTATGAAGGGTACCGAAAGATGGCCAAAATTCGGTATTATCGCAAAAAGATAAATATTGTATTTCGACGCATACGACGCATAATATAATAACCCAATGTCAGGAATGGATTTGACTGCCTTATCACGGCTCGCTAAAGGAGCAACTGCTTATAAAATTTGGTCTCCTAACCGTTGGCTGATGCTTCATGGGATTCCAGTAATTTCATAAAGACATCTACTATATGGGGATCAAACTGGGTTCCTTTATTCCTGATAAGTTCTTCAATTGCCATATATTTAGGTAAAACTCCTTTATATGCCCTTTTATTTGTCATGGCATCATAAGAATCCGCCACATTTATTATCCTTGAGAAAAGGGGGATTTTTTCCCCTTTTAGTCCTTGAGGATAGCCTTTCCCATCAAATCTCTCATGGTGATACAATACATATTGAGATATATTCAACATTTCCGGTAAGAAACTTAATAGCCTATAACCGATATACGGATGGCGCTTTACTTCATTCCACTCTAACACTGTAAGTTGGAATGATTTATTGAGAATACTCTTATCTATAGCAATTTTGCCAATATCATGAAGTAAACCACTGATCCTGAGTTCGCTTATTTCCGCTTCACTTAAATTCATGGCTTTTCCCATCTGCTCGCACAAATAACCCACTCGTTTGGAATGGACCTCTAATTTAAGGCTTTTTTCTTGAAAGGTAGTAAAAATTGTTTTTATTATGTTTGACCTGATGCTATAACTCTCGGTAAATTTATGTTTGTACATATAGTCTTCGGCGATTTTTAA
>DHSK01000069.1 GCA_002408445.1 Syntrophomonas sp. UBA5288 | reverse complement strand
ATTGTTTTTCCTCCTTATATAATATAATTTTACTTATTATCAGCATCAGCATCAGCGGCTTCCAGCAGCGACCGGCTGGGATACGCTCTCCTGTACGTCGGACTCAACGACCACGTCCTTCCCCTTGTAAGTAAACCAGCCAATAATAAATGCGAGTATCGTCCAGGGGACCCACGCCATTGACACGCTCGCAAACGGAAGATTCAGATAAAGGTCGCAGATTCCGCCGGGGTTGACGTCAAATTTAATGAAATATTTCCAAATCATATCGGCCGCGCCGAGGGCAAACGAAACGTACATCGCCCAGCGGCAGGCGTATAAGTGCCTGCTGTGCATGGCATTGGTGGACAGCCCGTAGTACAGGACCAAAATAATGGCTGTGGGATAAATTCCATCAAGTATGGGGCCAAGCCAAGAGAGCATGCTTGTCAGTCCGAGGCTGCCAAAAATGATGCTGAATACAAGAATGACTATCGAACACTGCTTGTATGAAAATTTCTTATCCGTTATATCGACGAAAAACTCAGCACAGCCGGAGGTCATGCCGATGGCTGTCGTAAGAGCGGCAAGAAACAGCGCCACCGCAAAAAGCATTCCTCCGTACTTACCGTAGAGAATGGCGGCAACAGCAGTATAAAGAGCGGTATAGTTCAAATCAAGGGTTCCGCCTGTGTAAGCGCCGATAACCATATGTGCGAGATGTGTGCAGGTCAGCATTGCAATACCGATGATGCCGACCCGGATCATGTTCTTTGTCATATGCGATTCGGAGACGCCTTTGTTTTTAAGCGTGTTCAGAATAACCACGCCGAAAATCAAGGCACACAGAATCTCCGCCGTGGCGTAACCGTTGGTGAATCCATACGCAAATGCGGAACCTGCGTAACTTTTGGCGACCGGCTCTGCAATGGGGCTGATTATTCCTTTGCCGACTATAGCAACAACTGTAATGATAAGCAAAGGAAATAGCATCGAAGATATCTTATCCATAGCCTTGCCGGGATTTACCAGGAAGAAATAAGTTATTATATAAAATATAATCGTAAAGATAATCAGCGGAAGCTTATTCATAGGATCAAGTCCGAACGCTTGAACTATCGAATCCCAGGAAGCCGCGCTCATACGCGGAATGGCATAGAACGGACCGAGGACGGCAATGGTTAAGCAGGTGTAGAACCTTCCGAATCTATTGCCAACTATTCTGCTTGCCATTTTGCCGTAGGAACCGCGCCCTTTTGCCAGCGCCATATACCCAATAACGACAAGCAAGAGCGACGTAATAAACGCTCCGGCAAAAGCCAACAGTACGGAAGAACCGCTTTCTTTGCCCCAGTTCATCGGCCACACCATGCTGGAAGCGCCGAAATGCATGGAGAACAGCGCGCCGCCGCACAGTAACAGCGGAACAAATTTCAGATCACCCTTTTCGTTTATGTTTTTGTTCATACAGTTTCCTCTCTTCCTTATCTTTCTTTATAAAGGATGTGTTTTGTTGCATGCATACTATTACCTGCTAGTTAGCCCGGTACATACGATTACCGGACCCCTTACCGGACCCCCATGATTTTGGCATAACGGGCTGGTGCGCGCTCATGCCAGTCCCTTATGATGCGTTTAATTTTACCTGTTACAGTAGATGGAACGTCAAGTGATTTTTGAAAAAATTTGTGAAAGCTTCTCAAAAGTTTCACAAAAAATCATTAAAAATCTTCACTTGGCTGAAAGTTAAATGGTTAAAATACGAATTAAGTATACTGTTTAATGGTTTAATTTGCCAAAAAGTGAAATATAATTTTTGGAGTTTTTACAAAAATAGAAGATTTTTCAAGGCAAAACGTGATATATGTAACCGGAATGCCTTCCTGTGGATGGAGAGTTTTCGCAGGCATTATTCGGCTTCATCCGCGGCGTCGGCTGTTGTTTTTCTCTTCCCTCGCAGCATCGGAGCAAATAAACAAAAAATCTCAGGAGGTAATTGCAGTCAGAACGACATCGAAACCGCAAAGCAAAACGGCCCCATCCCTCTCCCCGATGGCAAGGAATCCGCCTATAATGGATTCAGAATAATCCGGCGACCGACCGCGGCACGGACGGCCGTCGGATTATTGGATGGCTCATGGGATAATCAAAACTTTACGGTAGGGGGAAAGAATTGCAAATCTCGATTTCGCATCTTAAAAACTGTATTTTGTCGGGCATGCCGTGGTTTTGACAAAAGGCAAAACTTTGCTATAGAATGAAAATGATTATGAAAAACGATTCATGAAAGTATGTTTGATGTATTCCATTGAGAGGCGGATGCAATATGGAAAAGAATCGTTATGCAATCGGGGAGGTTTCTGAGAGCTGCAATATCCCTGTAAAGACTTTGCGTTACTATGACGAGATCGGTTTGCTGCATCCCAAATATCGGGGGGCGAAAAGCAATTACCGTTATTACAGTAAAGAGCAGCTGACGACATTGCTGATTATTCGCCGTCTGCGCGCTATGGATTTCAGTCTGAAGGAGATTAAAAAACTGATGACAGAATCAGATTTGGGCGCATACGAGGAAAAAATTGTGCAGCATAGCAAAAATTTGCAGGATGAAATTTGCGCACTGCAGGTGAGACTTGCAGATTGCAAAGATTTGTTGTCCCGCATTCGCAGAGGAAAGGCAATCCTAGATGAACAGCAGTACGGAAAAATACAGATAGAATTTATTCCGAAATGCCATATGGTTTTCCGCGCGGAAAATATGAAGCAATACCGCAATATGGATGTATCTCTGCGCCGCTGGACGGATATTCTGGAGCAATGTACCTCTCATAGAGTCGTAACCAGGGGGTCTGTGATCGTAACCTTCCACACTCAGATACTGGATCAATTTCTAATGAAAGACTGTGATGTGGAATTTGGCCTTATTGTGAGCGAAGAGTGCACGCTTCCGGACGATATAACCAACGTACGCGCCTGGGGCGGGTTTCAGGCGGCAACAAGCTACCATGCGGGAAAATACAGAGAGATTATGCAAAGCCATGTCAAATTGTTGCAATGGATCCATCTGAACGGCTATGAGATTTCCGGCCCTGTATCTGAGGAATTTGTGGTCTCCCCGCTGGACGTGGATAACGAAGAAGAACATGTGACAAGAATCATCATGCCGATACAAAAAATCAGATAATGAAATATCCGTGCTTATCCATCGGTGAAACGGCTTGGAGCCATTGATAACATATTCATCGGTTTCTGAATCATAAATGATGGGCTTCAACTCATTTTCCGCAAATTGGGACGTCATTTTTTTAAGCATCTGCTGCTTTTAGCCTTCGGATAACGTCAATCCCCGAGCTTCAAGAAATTGACTGACAATGTCTTTGAGTTCTTCCGCGATTTCTTTTATATTTGCGGTAATTATAAGGTAAATAGCCCGGGGGAATCTCACCCCCAGGCCCTCTCAGAACCGGACTTGAACCTCTTAGCTCATCCTGCTCCTGGCAAAAGTTCAAACAGTTTTGAATTACGTCTTGCTATTCTACCTAGCCAATCCACTACCCTCCGCTAATGTCCAGCAAATTCTTGTATTTGCGTCTTACCCAGATTAAAGATCGATTTATGTGTCTGATTACCGAATACAGTTCCGATTTGTAAAAGCGTCCATAGTAGTTGATCCATCCCCGTAGTACTGGATTGAACATATGAGATAGCTCTTTAGCCAACTATCTTTATTTATTATCTTCCATTATGATGAGATAATACAATATTATCCCCCTCTTTATGATTTTGATTTGGCTTAAACTTAATTTCCCCTTTTGAAATACAAGATACTGGACAAATATTAGCACATAAATGACATCCTACACATTTTTCTTGATCTACAGATACTTTGCGTTCTTCTTCATTCCATACAATGGCTTGATGTCCTCCATCATAACATGAAATATAGCATCGTCCGCATCCTATACATTCTTCTTCATCAATCTTAGGATATACAATATAACCACGATCTAATTCTTCGGCTGGAATAATATTATTTAAGGCTAGTCCTACCATATCTTGAAGATTATCGAATCCCTTTTCTTCCATATAGTGAGAAAGCCCACTGATAAAATCTTCTACTATTCTATAGCCATATTGCATAATAGCAGTTGTTACTTGAATGGTCTGGCATCCTAATAAAATAAACTCAGCACAGTCTTCCCAGGTCTCAATTCCACCAATACCACTAATTGGCGCTTTAGCTAATTGTTTATTGCACTTCATTTCATGAATAAAACGAAGTGCAATAGGTTTTACAGCTTTTCCTGAATATCCGGAAACTGAACTCTTCCCATTTACAATGGGATAGCCTACAAATTGGTCTAAGTCCACGCCTGTCACAGATTTTACGGTATTAATAGCAGCGATTCCATCTGCTCCACCTTCCATAGCGGCAATAGCAGGTACGGACATAGTGCCAAGATTAGGTGTCATTTTAGCCAGCATGGGCAGATTAGAACCACGTTTAACCGCTTGGCAATATTTTTTAACCAGCTCTGGATTTTGTCCAACATCTGAACCCATAGCATGACTAGTCATTTGAGGACAGGAGAAGTTACATTCAATCATGTCTGCACCATTTTCAGCAACCAATCTTGATAACTCTTCCCACTCTTTTTCATTAGAGCCCATAATCGAAGCAATGATGACTTTTCCGGGATAATCTTTCTTTAAACGCTTAATAGCGGCTAAATTATCCTCTAGGGAATGTTCGGCAATTTGCTCCATGTTTTTGAATCCTACAAAAGGAGTAGCTTCCTTGCCCAGATTATCGAAACGTGGTGAAACCTCATTTGCAATAAAAAATCCTATAGTTTTAAAGACAACCCCACCCCAACCAGTTTCTAAGGCTTTGGCACACATTTCATAACAATTTCCTACTGGAGATGAGGATAATAAGAATGGATTTTCAAATTTTACTCCACAAAATTCAATAGCAAGATTCTTTTTTAACATTATCTTCTACCCCCTAAATAACTATCGATAGCTATGGCAGCTTCCTTACCTGTTTTAATAGCATAGACTACAGTTTTATCCCCTTCTATAATATCCCCTGCAGCAAATACGCCTTCTAGATTTGTCTGATACTCATTAGTTGCAATATTGCCCTTGTCATTTTTAGTGATCTCACTCAGATGCTTAGCAATTCCATCTTTTTGCCCAATAGCTAAAATAATCTT